>DASWYJ010000405.1:0-1733 GCA_036405035.1 Burkholderiaceae bacterium | reverse complement strand
ATGTTGAGCGAGGCGCCGAGCGCCGTGCGCAGCGAGACCAGGCCCTTGAAGCGGTGGTCGTAGTTCTGCGGCATGTACAGGCCGCTGGCGGTGGGCAGGTCGGTGGGGGCGTCGTCGAGCAGCGAGGCGGCGGTGAGCCGGCGCTCGGCCAGCGCCTGCGCGTACAGGAAGGGCTTGAGGGTGGAGCCGGGCGGGCGCAGCGCCAGCACGTTGTCGACCGCGGCGCTGGCGCTGAGCTCGCCCGACGAGCCCACCCAGGCCCGCACGGCGCCGCTGCGGTTGTCGAGCACCAGCACCGCGCCGTCGTGCACCTGGCGGCCGTGCAGTTCGCGCAGCTGCTGGTGCAGCGCCTCGGTGGCCAGGCGCTGCAGGCCGGCGTCGAGGCTGCTGCGCACGGTGGCCGGGGCGGGGCCGGGCAGGGTGTGCAGCAGCTGGCGCGCGGCGTGGTCGGCCAGGCCGGCGCTGGCGGGAAAGTTGTTGGCGAAGGCGCGGCGCTGCAGGCTGCCTTCGGTGAAGAGGTCGAGCCCGGCGCAGGAGGCGGCCGCGCCGTCCATGGCCTGCAGCACGCCGCAGGCGCGTTTGGCCACCACGGCGGGCGCGGCATTGGGCGCGCGCACCAGCGCGGCGGCCACGGCTGCCTCGCGCGTGTCCAGCCCGTGGGCGGCCTTGCCAAAGAGGCTGTGGCTCAGCGCGTCGATGCCGACCAGCTCGCCGCGCAGCGGCACCAGGTTGAGCCAGGCTTCCAGGATCTGGTCCTTGCGCCAGCCGCGCTCCAGCCGCTGGGCGGCCACGGTTTGCCCGAGCTTGGCCACCACGCTGCGGCCGCCGGGGCCGCGCTGCAGGTCGGTATCGAGCAGGCCGGCGAGCTGCATGGTGATGGTGGAGGCGCCGCGGGTCTTGCGGTTCCACAGGTTGCCCCAGGCTGCGGCCGAGACGGCGCGCCAGTCGATGCCGCTGTGTTCGTAGAAGCGCTGGTCTTCCGACAGCAGCATGGCGTGGCGCAGTGCCGGCGAGACCTCGGCCAGCGCCAGCCACTGGCCGCGCCGCACGCTGGTGTCGGTGCGCAGCCGGTGCAGCGGCTGGCCGGTGCGGTCCAGCACCAGCGTGTCAGACGGCTGAAAACCGGCTTTTACGGCATCAAAAGTGGGCATGGCCAGCGCCATTGCTGGGCCTATAGCTATACAAAGCGTAGCGGCGTGGTGCCAGCCCCGCAGCCTCATGGGGCGGCCTCCACCTTGATGCGGGCGTTCGGAATCTCGCCGTACACCTCGGGCGCATACAGGGCCTCGGCGCGGGTGGGTGGCAGCGCGAAATCGCCCACGGTGTTGAGCCGCACGGTGTACTCCAGCGTCACCGTGCCCTTGGGCAGGTAGTTGTAGTAGCTGCGCAGGCCCTCGAAGCTGCGTTCCTCGAACACCGGCCAGACACTGCCGCTGCGCTTTTCGCCCTGGGTGGCGATTTCCGAGTCGCGGCCCAGTCCGCCGCCCAGGATGGTGGCACCGGCGGGGATGGGATCGCTCACCGCGACCCAGGTCATGTCGGCGGTGGAAGTGATCTCCAGCGTGACCCGCAGCACGTCGCCGCGGCGCAGGCTGCCCTTGCTGGCCTGCTCGATGGGCGTGACGGTTTTCTTGATCTGGTAGCCGGCGCTGAACGGTGCGGTGAGGGGCACCGCCGCCAGCGACTGCAGCGTGAGCCAGGGCTTGCCGCTGCCCTGGTGGGCCACGCTGAGC
>DASWYJ010000404.1:0-2761 GCA_036405035.1 Burkholderiaceae bacterium | reverse complement strand
CAGCGCGGCGACGTCAAGCTGGCGCACTATGCCGAATGGCTGGACGGCGTGGTCATGCACGGTGGTGCCGATGTCTGGCCCGGCAGCTATGGCGAGGAGCCGCTGCAGGACGCCTGGATCGGCGACCGCATCCGCGACCTGTATGACCTCGCGCTGGTCGAGGCCTTCGAGCAGGCGGGCAAGCCGATTTTTGGCGTCTGCCGCGGCCTGCAGCTGCTCAACGTGGCCTTTGGCGGCACGCTGTACCAGGACATCGAGACCCAGCACGCAGGCGCGCTGCGCCACCGCGACGCCGCCACCTACGACCAGAACTTCCACGAGATCGCGTTCGTGGCCGGTTCGCGCCTGGCCCGCATGTACCCCGGGGTGGAGCGGGCGCGGGTGAACAGCATCCACCACCAGGGCATCAAGGACCTGGCACCCGGCTTCGAGGTCGAGGCCTGGAGCTACCCGGACCGCGTGCCCGAGGCCATCCGGCGCCGCTCCATGGGCCGCAGCGGCTACATTGCCGCCACGCAGTGGCATCCCGAGTTCCACCGCGCCGGCGAAAACACCGTGGACGACACCGCCATCCTGAACGACTTCCTGGCCGCCTGCACCATGGCCCGTGTGCGGCCGGCGCGCGGCCGCAGCATGCCGGGCCAGCTGCATGACCGCGCCGCGCGCCTGCTGCGCCAGGCGCTGCTGCAGGCCCAGCGGCTACCGCGGCATTTCGGGTTCTAGCCGCCCGGAATGCCGATGGTCAGCCCAGGTGCTTGCCGACGATGCCGGCCAGCTCGAACATCGTCACCTGCGGCTTGCCAAACACCGGCAGCAGCTTGGCGTCGGCGTTGATGGCGCGCTTGTTGGTGGTGTCCTGCAGGCCGTTGGCCTTGATGTAGTCCCACAGCTTCTTGATGACCTGGGTGCGCGCCACCGGTTCGGCGCCAATCACCGCCGCCAGTGCCGCGCTGGGCGTGGCGCCGCCGCTGGCCGGGGCCTTGCGCGGCGCTTTTGGGGCAGCCGCTTTCTTCGCCGCGGCCTTCTTTGCCGGCACCTTCTTGGCGGCCGTTTTGGTCGCAGCGGCGGCTGCGGGTGCGGGCCGTCCCGCTGCCGGCTTGCGCGGCGGGAACTTGGACGGCGCGAATTCGAAATTCACCTTGCCGGCTTCCTTGTCCCACACCAGATGCGCCTTGAAGCCGCGCCGCGTGCGCATGGAGACGAACTTGTCGAGCAGGTCGGTCTTGCCCTCGGCCAGCAGCTTGTGCATCTGCTCACGCACCACCGGCTGCTGCAGGATGATCTGGCCGCTCTTGAAGTCACAGCTGGGTGTGGGCTGCTTCAGCGTGGGCACCGATTTTTCGCACACATAGCTCTTGCCGTGTTCGTGCACCTCGCTGCCGCATTTGGGGCAGGCGCCCAGTGATGCATCTGCAAACTCGACCAGCTCGCCCGATTCCTCGGCATTCTTGTCGTCGCCGAAATCGAACTCCAGCTTGTAGTTCTTGGTTTCCTCGTCGAATTTGACCACCATCTCGGCGGTGAAGGGCCAGCCGGCCTTGGAGCGGAACCCGTCCAGCGGGCCGATCCGGCGGTCGCGCAGGAACTGCTCCACCTCGGCCGCCTCGAAGGTGCGGCCGGCCGGCGTCTTGCCGAAGGAGAAACCGCAGCCCTCGTCGTTGCCGCTCTTGCCGGTGCAGGTGTAGCGGCGGTAGTTTTCCTTCACCACGCCGCCGCAGTTGGGGCAGGGTGTGGTCAGCGTGGCGTAGTCGCCGGGGATGGTGTCGCGGTCGTACTCCTTTGCTTTCTTCACCATCCGCTCGGTCATCGCGGCGATCTCGGCCATGAAGGATTCGCGGCTGAGCTTGCCGTGTTCCATCTGCGCCAGCTTGTACTCCCACTCGCCGGTGAGCTCGGCCTTGGAGAGTTCTTCCACACCCAGGCCGCGCAGCAGCGTCATCAGCTGGAAGGCCTTGGCGGTGGGGATCAGCTCGCGGCCTTCGCGCAGCATGTATTTCTCGGCGATCAGCCCTTCGATGATGGAGGAGCGGGTGGCGGGTGTGCCCAGGCCTTTTTCCTGCATGGCCTCGCGCAGTTCGTCGTCTTCCACCGTCTTGCCGGCGCCTTCCATCGCGCCCAGCAGCGTGGCTTCGGAGTAGCGGGCCGGTGGCCGGGTTTTCAGGCCCTTCGGCTCCACGGACTCGGTGGCCACGGTTTCGCCGGGCTTCACCGCCACCAGCGTCTTGTTGTTCTCGTCGCCTTCTTCCAGCACTTCCTTGCCGTAGATGGCCAGCCAGCCCGGTTTCACCAGCACCTTGCCTTCGGTCTTGAAGCTGTGGCCGGCGGCGGTGCTGATGCGGGTGGTGACCTGGTATTCGGCGCTCGGAAAAAACACCGCCATGAAGCGGCGCACCACCAGGTCGTACAGCTTCTGCTCGGCCTCGCTCAGGCCGCTGGGCGCCTGCAGCGTGGGGATGATGGCAAAGTGGTCGCTGACCTTGGCGTTGTCGAAGATGCGCTTGCTGGGCTTGATGTAGCCGTTGTTCAGCGCGGTGCGTGCATGCGGCGCCAGGTGCTTCATGCCGCTGTCGGCCAGCATCGCAAAGGTGTCTTTCACCACCGGCAGGTAGTCTTCCGGCAGCGCGCGCGAATCGGTACGCGGGTAGGTCAGCGCCTTGTGGCGCTCGTACAGGCTCTGTGCGATGGCCAGCGTGGTCTTGGCGGAAAAGCCGAACTTGCCGTTGGCCTCGCGCTGCAGCGAGGTCAGGTCGAACAGCGCGGC
>DASWYJ010000403.1:0-4395 GCA_036405035.1 Burkholderiaceae bacterium | reverse complement strand
CTGGCCCGCCTCGGCGCGGCGGCGGCAGGCGATGCCGAGGCCCAGCGCACGGTCCAGCTGCTGGGTGCCGAGATCGCGCTGCTGGAGCGCAATCCGGCGCAGGCGCTGCAGGCCCTGGGTGCCGAAGGGGGCCGGGCGCCGGCTGCGGCCGAGCGCCGGCCCGACCTGTTGCTGTGGGCGCAGGCCCGGCTGCAGGCGGGCGGCGGCGGCCTGGGTGACGTGGCGCAGCGCCTGCAGGCCTGGGTGGTGGCCCATCCGCGCGACGCGCTGGTGTGGCAGCAGCTGTCCACGGTGCAGGGCGCGATGGGGCTGCCGGTGCAGGCCGCGCGTTCGGGCGGCGAGGCGCGGGCGGCCCAGCTGGATTACCAGGCCGCGCTCGACCGCTTCAAGGCCGCGCAGGACCTGCTGCGCAAGAACCCGCCGGCCCGCGGCGGCAATGACTACATCGAGGCGTCGATCATCGACCTGCGCACCCGCGAGCTGGAAACCCGGGTCCGCGAACTAGCGCGGGAACAGGCTCTCGAGCGCTGATTCGATCACCACGCCCAGCAGCGAATAGATCAGCGAGCCGACCAATGCGGCCCAGAAGCCGGCCACATGGAAACCGGCCAGCACACCGGAGGCGGCCCAGAACATCAGCGCATTGATGATGAACAGGAACAGCCCCAGCGTGACCACCGTGACCGGCAGCGTCAGCACCACCAGCACCGGCCGCAGCAGCGTGTTGAACAGCCCGATCACGAAGGCCGCGATCAGCGCCGAGGTGAAGCTCGTCACCACCACCCCGGAATAGAGGTGGGCCACCGCCAGCAGCGCTGCCGCGCTGAGCAACCACTTGAGGATGAGTTTCATGGCCGGCAGGATAGCACCGCCCCGGCCACGGCGCCAGAATGGGGGGCGCGGTATCATCCGTCCCCCCGCTCTCCCCACACCATGGCCGGCATCCACATCACCGATATCGAAGCGGCCATCAACTACTGGCGGCAGCAGAAGCCCTCGCCCGATGGCATCACCCTCGCGCCCGAGCTGCGCGCGCTGGCCGAGGTGTATGCGCTGCTGGTGTTCCACCACGAAACCGAGGCCGATGCCACCAGCATGCCCGCCGCCGCCCGCGAGGCCTGGCTGGCCTGGTATGCCACCCAGCCCGACACGCCGTGCATCGCCATCTGCTCCACCAGCCAGGGCGACGCCGTCTGCAAGGGCTGTGGCCGTACCTTCGAGGAGGTGCAGCACTGGCCCGAAATGCACCCGGCGGACAAGCGCGCCGTGTGGCGGCGCATCACGCTGGACGCCAACTCCTGGCGCTTCAACCGCTACGCCGAGCGGGCCACGGAGAAATAGCCCCCCACGTTCGCGCACTGCGTGCAGCGCTCTGCCCCCAGCGCAGGCATGTCCTGCGCTTTGCCTGGACGTGGGGCCGTGCCTTGCCTGGGGCGGCCCGGCAAGGCGGCGGATCAGGTAACCAGACCAGGCGGCTCCGTCCGGTATCGATCGGCGGTCTATCATGGGTCCATGAAGCGGCTCGCCCAGGCTCCCAACATCGCCATTGCCACGCTGTGGGCCGACAGCCTGCGGCAGGCCGGAATCGATGCCTCGGTGCAGCGCCAGTTCCTCACCAGCGTGGCCGGCGAGCTGCCGCCCGACCAGTGCCTGCCCGAAATCTGGCTGCGCCATGACGACCAGCTGGCGCAGGCCCGTGTGCTGCTCGATGACCTGCAGCATGTGCCCCAGCGCCGGTGGGTATGCCGCTGCGGGGAAACGGTGGAGGGCGGTTTCGAGCAGTGCTGGGCCTGCGGGGCGCTGATGCCGGTGTGAGGGGGCGCCGCCAATTGCTATGAAAATAGCAGCACACAATGCAGTAGGAGTGCTGGCCAGAGCCTGATTGGGCTCGTAATTTCCTTACAGGAGCCGCACCAGCTCCACATCCACGCTGCGCTGGCCATCGCCCAGCGAGAGGGTATTTTCCTGCACTGTGGCCTGCAGTTGCATGCTGCGCTGGGCCAGCGCGGCCAGCGCCTGGGAGGCGTCGGCGGGGACGCGCCAGACCTGCAGGTTCTGCGGCCGCGTGAGCTTGGTCTGGATGCCGCGCCACCAGATCTCGGCCGCGCTGCTGAAGCAGTACAGCATCACCTGGTCGGCCTTGCCGCAGGCCTTGATGACGGGTTTGTCCTCGGGTTGGCCCACCTCGATCCACAGCCGGGTCTGGCCGGTGAAATCGCGCAGGTAGACGTCGGGGTCGTCGGGGTTGGACAGGCCGGCGCCAAAGGCCAGCGTGCCGTCGCCGTTGCACACACTTTGCAGCTGGTGGGCATTGAGCGCCAGCGCGGCGAGCCGGATCATCATGCGCTCGTCGGTCTCGCTCGGGTGGCGGGCCAGTGTCAGCGCATGGTCGGCGTAGTAGCCGTGGTCGATGTCGGCGATCTGCAGGTTCGCCTTGAAGATGGTGGATTTGAGGGCCACCGGATCAAACTCTTCTGGCGAGTTCTGCAGCCTTGCCGACGTAGCTGGCCGGGGTCATGGCGAGCAATCGGGTCTTTTCACTTTCAGGAATGTCCAGCGAGCGGATCAGTCCGTGCAGGTCGGCGGCCAGCACGGTCTTGCCGCGGGTCACTTCCTTGAGCTTTTCGTAGGCGCCCTGCACGCCGTAGCGGCGCATCACGGTCTGGATGGGTTCGGCCAGCACTTCCCAGGCGGCGTCGAGGTCGGCGGCCAGCGCTTCGTGGTTGATCTCCAGCTTGTTCAGGCCCACCATCAGCGCGTTCCAGGCCAGCGTGCTGTAGCCCAGCGCCACGCCCATGTTGCGCAGCACGGTGGAGTCGGTCAGGTCGCGCTGCCAGCGGCTGATGGGCAGCTTCTCGGCCAGGTGGCGCAGCAGCGCGTTGGCCAGGCCGAGGTTGCCTTCGGCGTTTTCGAAATCGATCGGATTGACCTTGTGCGGCATGGTGCTGGAGCCGATTTCGCCTTCCTTGAGCCGCTGCTTGAAATAGCCCACGCTCACATAGCCCCAGATGTCGCGCGCCAGGTCGATCAGGATGGTGTTGGCGCGGGCCAGTGCGTCGAACAGCTCGGCCATGTAGTCGTGTGGCTCGATCTGGATGCTGTAGGGCTGGAAGCTCAGGCCCAGGCCCAGCGGCTCCGGTGTTTCCACCACCTTGCGGGAAAAGGCTTCCCAGTCGAAATCGGGCCAGGCGCTCAGGTGGGCGTTGTAGTTGCCCACGGCGCCGTTCATCTTGGCCAGCAGCGCCACGTTGGCGATCTGCGCGCGCACGGCCGTCAGGCGCACCACCACGTTGGCGATTTCCTTGCCCACGGTGGTGGGGCTGGCGGTCTGGCCATGGGTGCGGCTGAGCATGGCCACGTCGGCATAGCCATGGGCCATGTCGCGCAGCTTGCTGATCAGGCCATCGAGCGCGGGCAGGATCACCTGGTTGCGCGCGGCCTTGAGCTGCAGCCCGTGGCTGGTGTTGTTGATGTCCTCGCTGGTACAGGCAAAGTGCACGAATTCGGCGGCATTCTGCAGCTCGGGCCGGGCCTCGAACTTGGACTTGATCCAGTACTCCACCGCTTTCACATCGTGGTTGGTGACCTTCTCGATGTCCTTGATGGCCTTGGCATCGGCTTCGCTGAAGTTCTTCACCAGACTCAGCAAGTAAGTACGTGCTCCGGGTGTCAGTGGCTTGAATTCGGCAAAGCCGGCATCGCTGAGCATGATGAACCAGACAATTTCGACCTGCACGCGACGGTGCATGAAGCCGAGTTCGCTGAGCAGCGGGCGCAGCGGGGCGAGTTTGTTGGCGTACCGGCCGTCGAGCGGAGACAGGGCCGAGATGGTGGAGAAAGTCATCCTGGCATTGTAGGTTGCGCACCACGGTCTCAGAGCCGACCCGCGGGCCGGCGGCACCCCGTCTATAAAATATGGGAATAAATCCAGTAACAGCCATGAAACTCATCGGTTCCCTCGCCAGCCCCTATGTCCGCAAGGTCCGCGTCGTGATGGCGGAGAAAAAGCTCGACTACCAGTTCGTGCTGGAGGATGTGTGGGCGGCCGGCACCAGCATTGGCCATTCCAACCCGCTGGGCAAGGTGCCCTGCCTGGTCATGGAGGGCGGCGAGGCGGTGTTCGATTCGCGGGTGATCGTGGAGTACCTCGACGCGCTGTCGCCGGTGGGCAAGCTCATTCCGCAATCGGGCCGTGAGCGCGCCGAGGTCAAGACCTGGGAGGCGCTGGCCGATGGCGTGGTCGACGCCGGCATCCTGGCCCGGCTGGAAGCCACCTGGGCCGGCCGGCCGGAGGGCCAGCGCAGCCAGGCCTGGATCGACCGGCAGTTCGGCAAGATCGACGCCGGCCTGATCGCCATGAGCCAGGGCCTGGGTGAAAAGCCGTTCTGCAGCGGC
>DASWYJ010000402.1:0-24405 GCA_036405035.1 Burkholderiaceae bacterium | reverse complement strand
CACCTCGCCGGTGGCGCTGTCGAGGGCGTACAGGCCGTGGCAGCGGCGGCTGCCGGAATCGGCCATTTTGCTGCCGTTGATCAGGTCGACCAGCATGTGGTGCTCGAACAGCGTGATGCCGGGCGTGCCACGTACCTGGTTGATCAGCGTGCGCTGCACCGCCGCGCCGGTGGCGTCGGTCACGTGCACGATGCGCCGGGCGCTGTGGCCGCCTTCGCGGGTGAGGTGCAGCTGGCCATGTTCTTCGGAGAACGGCACGCCGAGCTGCTGCAGCCAGCGGATGGTGTCGGGTGCGTTCTCCACCACGAAGCGGGTGGCGTCGATGTCGCTCAGGCCGGCGCCGGCGATCAGCGTGTCGTCGACGTGCGAATCGAAGGTGTCGCCCTCGCCGAGCACCGCGGCGATGCCGCCCTGCGCCCAGCCGCTGGAACCATCGCTCAGCACGCGCTTGGTGAGCACCGCCACGCGGTGGGTGGGGGCGAGCTGCAGTGCGGCGCTCAGGCCTGCGAGGCCGCTGCCAACAATCAGCACATCAAAATCGTGGGAAGCGGGGGCCATGGGGTCGGGAGGTAGGGAGTTGCCGCGTCAGGCCGGCTGGCCGTCGTCGGGGCTGGCGGGTTCGACCACGGCGCTGGGCGCGTAGGCGAGCCGCACGTAGATGGGGGCGAAGGCTTCGGCCTGGGTCACGTCGATCAGCATTTCCTTGGCCAGCTCGAGCAGTGCGATGAAGGTGACCACCAGCACCGGCATGCCGCGCGCCGGCTCGAACAGTGCCTCGAACTCGACGAAGCGCTGGCCCTGCAGCCGGCGCAGCACGATGCTCATGTGCTCGCGCACCGAGAGTTCCTCGCGCCGGATGGTGTGGTGCTGCACCAGCTTGGCGCGCTTGACGATGTCCAGCCAGGCCTCCCGCAGGTCGACCACGCTCACATCGGGAAAGCGCGGCACCAGCGACTGCTCGATGTACACCTGTGCCCGCAGCACGTCGCGGCCCACCTGGGGGAGCGCGTTCAGGCGGGCGGCGGCGAGCTTCATGCGCTCGTACTCCTGCAGCCGGCGCACCAGCTCGGCACGCGGGTCTTCCGGCTCCTCGCCTTCCGCCACCTTCTTGGGCGGCAGCAGCATGCGCGACTTGATCTCGATCAGCATCGCCGCCATCAGCAGGTATTCGGCCGCCAGCTCCAGGTTGTGGGCGCGGATCTCGTCGACATACACCAGGTACTGGCGGGTCAGCCCGGCCATCGGAATGTCGAGGATGTTGAAGTTCTGCTTGCGGATCAGGTACAGCAGCAGGTCCAGCGGGCCTTCGAAGGCTTCGAGGAAGACCTGCAGCGCGTCGGGCGGGATGTACAGGTCGGTCGGCAGCGCAAACAGCGGCTCGCCGTAGAGCCGCGCCAAAGCCACCTGGTCCACCACGTCCGGCATGGCGGACAGGCTGGCCTGCGCGCCATCGGCGTCGGCGGTCGGTGGGGCCGGAAAATTCATGGCGAAACCCGGGCCGGGTCGTGTTGCCGGTTTGCTACTCTATGAATAGCAAAAATCACAGCAACGGCGCTGGCCAGCGGGTGATTCAATGCTATTTTTCGCCGGTCTGGTAGACGTAGGGCTGCTGGGCGACGCGGGCAGCGCGGTATTCGCTCTGGGCCTGGCGGTCCACCGGCTTGTCCCACAGCAGGGCGCGGCCGGCGCGCTGCTGCGCTTCCAGATCGGGCTTCTGGGCCTTCATCGTGTCGATGAACTGGGTGATCTCGGACTGGTAATCGGCGCGGCGGAAGAACGGCATAAACTAAACCTCACTTCACCTGATTTTACCGGGGACAGGATGTACCGATTTTTTGCGTCGGCCGGCCTCGTGCTGGCACTGCTCGCGGGCTGCGACCCGCAGCGCATCGAGAAGCTGGAGGAGGGTGTTTCCACCGAGGCCGACGTGCGGGCGCAATTCGGCGCGCCGGAGCAGGTCTGGGACGGGCCGGACGGCGCCCGGATCTTCGAATACAGCCGCCAGCCGGCGGGCCAGACGAACTACTTCATCACCCTGGGCACCGACGGCAGGATGGCGGCGCTGCGCCAGGTGCTGACCCCGGCCAACTTTGCCCGGGTGCTGCCCGGCATGGCCATGGAGGAGGTGCGCCGCGCGCTGGGCAGGCCGGCCCGCGTCACGCCGTATGCGCTGCAGCAGGAAACCCACTATGACTGGCGCTACCGCGACGGACCCAACCAGAGCGACAGCAAGGTGTTCACCGTGGTGTTCGACCGCGATCTGCGGGTGGTGCGCACGGCTTCTGCCGTGGAGCCGCCACCGGGCTGAGCGGGCGCTCAGGCGCTGCTGCTGCGGCAGGCGGCGTCCGAACGCTGCATCAGCGACAGCGGCTGGCCGTGCAGGCCGCCGATCTGCCAGCGCCCGCCGCGCGCCCGCACCGCCTGGTGCAGCTGCTCCAGTGCGTCGAGGCCGGTGGTGTCGAGGTAGACCAGCGGTGCGGCGTCGATCTGCGCGGTCAGCCCGGCCGGGGCGGCTTCCACGGCGGTCAGGGCGCCATCGAGCTGGGTCACTGCGCCAAAGAACAGCGAGCCTTCGAGCCGGATGGCGAGCGTGTGGGCATCGGGCCGGGTGATCTCGGCGCGGAACAGCCCGGCCATGCGCCGCACGAACAGCACACAGGAGAGCACCAGCCCGACCTGGATGCCGACCGACAGGTCGAACACCACGGTGAGCGTGAAGGTGGAGAGCATCACCAGCCGGTAGTGGGTGGTGAAGCGGCGCATGCGTGCGAACTCGTGCCAGTCGCCCATGTTCCAGGCCACGTACAGCAGGATGCCGGCCAGCACCGCCAGCGGCACGTGCAGCGCCAGCGGCGCGGCCACCAGCACGATGGCCATCAGCGTCAGCGCATGCACCACGCCGGCCACCGGGGTGCGGGCACCGGCACGGATGTTGGTCACGGTGCGGGCGATGGTGCCGGTCACCGGCATGCCCCCGAAGAACGGCGACACGAGGTTGGCCACGCCCTGGGCCATCAGCTCCTGGTTGGGGTCGTGCCGGCGCAGCGGGTTTTCCGGCTGCGGGCCGGCCATCTGCACGGCGGCCTGGTCGGCCATGCGGGCGCACAGCAGCGATTCCACCGCACCCAGCAGCGCAATGGTGAAGGTGGGCACGACCAGCAGGCGCACCGTTTCCCAGCTGAAATCGGGCAGCGCAAAGACGGGCAGGCCCTGCGGAATGCTGCCGAAGCGGGTGCCGATGGTTTCCACCGGCAGGCCCAGGGCCCAGGCGGCCAGCGTGAGCGTGACCAGCGCCACCATGGGGCCGGGGGTGCGGGAGGCCGCGTGGTGCAGCCAGCGGTCGAGGTCGGTGAACAGGCGCAGCCGGCTGCGCCACAGCCAGGGCCACAGCACCAGCCCGGCGAAGCACACCAGGCCCAGCGCCAGCGCATGGGGGTTGAGCGTGGACAGATGGGTGGCGATCAGCCGGATCTGCGAGAAGAAATCGGCCGGCATGCGCGGGATGTGCAGGCCCAGCAGGTCGCGCAGCTGTGACACCGCCACCAGCACCGCAATGCCGTTGGTGAAACCCACCACGATGGCCACCGGCACATGGCGCACCAGCGAACCCAGCCGCAGCCAGCCCAGCACCAGCAGGATGACCCCGGCGCAGGCGGTGGCGATCAGCAGGTTGGCCACGCCATGGCGCTGCACGATGTCGTACACGATGACGATGAAGGCACCCGCCGGCCCGCCGATCTGGACATTCGAGCCACCGAGCGCGGCCACGAGAAAGCCGCCGATGATGGCTGTCCACAGCCCGGCTTCGGGGTTCAGGCCGGAGGCCACCGCAAAGGCCATGGCCAGCGGCAGGGCTACCACGCCCACGGTCACGCCCGCCCCCACGTCGCCCAGCAGGCGGGGCCGGTCGTAGCCGCGCAGGGTGTCGCGCAAACGGGGGCGGAAACGGTGCAGGCGCAAAGGCGGCATGGTCAATGGGGGTGTCTGGCCAGCGTGCGCAGATCCTGCAGCAGGGGCCGGGTCGTCAGGACCAGCAGTAGGACCGCCAGCGGAACGGTGGTGATGTAGCCCAGCATCTTGAAGCCGATGGCGCCGGCCACTCCACCGCTGAAGAAACCGGTCACCAGCAGCGCATGGATGCGCAGGCGCGACCGGTTGGCCTGCACCGGCTGCAGTGTGGCATGGCGGTTGACATACAGCAGCTTGCCCAGTTCGATGCCCAGGTCGGTGACCAGCCCGGTCACGTGGGTGGTGCGGATTTCCGCCCGCGAGATCTTGGTGATCACCGCGTTCTGCAGGCCCATGATGAAACACAGCAGCAGCACGGTGAGCGGCACCATCACGGCGGAAAAGCTGCCGATGACCGCGCCCGCCAGACCGAACACCAGCAGTGACAGGGCTTCGAGCAGCAGCGGCAGACTGTAGGCGCTGCGCAGTTGCCGGTGCAGCGACCAGTTGACGATGCAGGCGGTGCTGGCTGCCCCGCAGACGAAGGCCAGCAAGGCCCCCAGTGCCGCGCCGGCCAGCACGAGATTGCCCAGCACGAGGTGGTCGGCGATCGACGACACGATGCCGGTCATGTGCGAGGTGTACTGGCCCACGGCCAGGAAGCCGCCGGCATTGGTGGCGCCGGCAACGAAACTCAGCGTAACGCCAAGCCGGATATTGGTCGCCGTGCTGCGGTCCACGGCGGTCCAGTCGCGTATCAGCGGGAACATGGTGTGTGGGGCGCCACAATGGGCCCGTCCTGTCCGGAAATATGCGGGCCAGCCCCGCAGCCGCAGTGTACGCCGTGGCCGGTGGGCTTAGCGCACCCGCATGCCGGGCGTGGCGCCGGGCCACGGTTCCAGGATGTGGATGCCGGGATGCGCTTTTTCATCGGCATGGCTGGCTGCAAGAACCATACCTTCGCTGATGCCGAATTTCATCTTGCGCGGCGCCAGGTTGGCGACCATGACCGTGAGCTTGCCCACCAGCTGCTCTGGGTTGTACGCGGATGCGATGCCGCTGAAAACATTGCGGGTTTTCCCCTCGCCGACGTCCAGCGTCAGCCGCAGCAGCTTGGTCGAGCCTTCGACCGGTTCGCAATTCACGATCTTCGCGATGCGCAGGTCGATCTTCGCGAAGTCGTCGATGGTGATGGTGGGCGCGACGTCTTCACCGCCGGGGATGAGTTTCTCCGGCTCGGGCGCGGCAGGGGGCTCGAACAGCGCGTCGAGCTGTTTCACGTCCACGCGCTGCATCAGATGCTGGTATTGGCCGATCTCGTGGCCGGCGCCGAGCAGCGTATTGGCGGAGGCGCTGGTCAGCGGCTCCACCCGCAGGAATACCTCCACCTGCGCGGCCAGCACCGGCAGCACGGGCTTGAGGTACACCGTGAGCAGGCGGAAGGCTTCGATGCAGGTGGTGCACACATCGTGCAGCCGCGCATCCATGCCCTGCTGCTTGGCCAGCTCCCAGGGCTTGTTGGCAGCGACATACTCGTTCACGCGGTCGGCCAGCAGCATGGTCTCGCGCAGCGCCTTGCCGTATTCACGGTCGTTCCAGAGTGTGAATACGCTCTCTTTTTCGGAGCGTAGAAGCGAGAGCAGATGCTGGCCATCGGCCGAAATCGTGCCCAACTGGCCACCGAAACGCTTGGTGATGAACCCGGCGGCGCGGCTGGCGATGTTGATGTATTTTCCCACCAGGTCGCTGTTGACCCTGGCCATGAAATCCTCGGGGTTGAAGTCGATGTCTTCGTTGCGGGCATTCAGCTTGGCGGCCAGGTAGTAGCGCAGCCACTCGGGGTTCATGCCCAGGCCGAGGTACTTCAAGGGGTCGAGCCCGGTGCCGCGGCTCTTGCTCATCTTCTCGCCGTTGTTCACCGTGAGGAAGCCGTGCACGTTGATCCGGTCGGGCGCCTTGCGGCCGCTGAAGTGCAGCATGGCGGGCCAGAACAGCGTGTGGAAGGTGATGATGTCCTTGCCGATGAAATGCACTTGCTCGAAATCGGATTGCATGAAGGCGTCGTAGTCCACGCCGATCTTGCTGAAATGGTTTTTCAGCGAGGCCAGGTAGCCCACCGGTGCGTCGAGCCACACGTAGAAGTACTTGCCCGGTGCGTCGGGGATCTCGATGCCGAAGTAGGGTGCGTCGCGGCTGATGTCCCAGTCGCCCAGCGCGGTCTTGCCGGTCTCGGGGTCGGGCGTGAGCCATTCCCGGATCTTGTTCAGCACTTCGGGCTGCACCGCGCCGCTGGTGGTCCAGGTGGCCAGGAAGTCCAGGCAGCGCGGGTCGGAGAGCTTGAAGAAGAAGTGCTCGGAGGTCTTCAGCACCGGCGTGGCGCCCGACAGCGCCGAATACGGGTTGATCAGCTCGGTGGGGCTGTAGACCGCGCCGCAGACCTCGCAGTTGTCGCCGTACTGGTCCTTGGCGTGGCAGTTCGGGCACTCGCCCTTGATGAAGCGGTCGGGTAGGAACATGCCCTTGTCGGGGTCGAAGAACTGCTCGATGGTCTTGCTGCTGATCAGGCCGTTGGCCTTCAGGTCACGGTAGATCTGCTGCGCCAGCGCGTGGTTTTCCGGCGCGTCGGTGCTGTGCCAATTGTCAAAAGCGATGTGGAAACCGTCCAGGTAGGGCTTGCGGCCGGCGGCGATGTCGGCCACGAAGGCCTGTGGCGTTTTGCCGGCCTTTTCGGCGGCGATCATGATCGGCGCGCCATGGGCGTCGTCGGCGCAGACAAAGTGCACCGTACGCCCCTGCATGCGCTGGAACCGCACCCAGATGTCGGCCTGGATGTACTCCATGATGTGGCCGATGTGGAACTTGCCGTTGGCATACGGCAGGGCGGTGGTGACAAAAAGCGTGCGCGGGGCGGCGGGAGGCGTCATGGGTGGAATTCTCGGGTAACCCCTGATTTTATGGCTGCCGCTACACTTTGCCGCAGTTCACTTCCACCAAGAAAGCGCGCTCCATGGCGACCCCCGACCAGCTGATGACGGCCCTGCAGGCCGTGGTAGACCCGAATACGGGCAAGGATTTCGTTACTACCAAGGCCCTGAAAAACCTGCAGGTCACCGAGGGCGATGTGTCGTTCGACGTGGTGCTGGGCTACCCGGCCAAGAGCCAGATTCCGGCGCTGCGCAAGGCGCTGGTGGCTGCGGCACGCGGCGTGGCCGGTGTGGGAAACGTCTCGGTCAACATCACCATGCAGGTGGTGCCGCATGCGGTGCAGCGCGGCGTGCAATTGCTGCCGAAGGTGAAGAACATCATTGCGGTGGCGTCGGGCAAGGGCGGCGTGGGCAAAAGCACCACGGCGGCCAATCTCGCACTGGCGCTGGCCGCCGAAGGTGCCAGCGTGGGCCTGCTCGATGCCGACATCTATGGCCCCAGCATCCCGATGATGATGGGCATCGAGGGTCGGCCGGAAAGCGAAGACGGCCAGACCATGGAGCCGATGGAAAACTACGGCGTGCAGGTCATGTCCATCGGTTTCCTGGTGGCGCAGGACGAAGCCATGATCTGGCGCGGCCCCATGGCCACGCAGGCGCTGGAGCAACTGCTGCGCCAGACCAACTGGCGCGATCTTGATTACCTCATCGTCGACATGCCACCCGGCACCGGCGACATCCAGCTCACGCTGAGCCAGCGCGTGCCCATGACCGGTGCGGTGATCGTCACCACGCCGCAGGACATTGCGCTGCTCGACGCGAAGAAGGGCATCAAGATGTTCGAGAAGGTGGGCGTGCCCATCCTCGGCATCGTGGAGAACATGGCGGTGCACGTGTGCAGCCAGTGTGGCCATGCCGAGCACATCTTCGGTGCCGATGGCGGCCGGAACATGGCGGCCGAGTACAACATGGCCTATCTCGGCGCGCTGCCGCTGAACATGCAGATCCGCGTGCAGGCCGATGGCGGCAAGCCCACCGTGGTGTCCGATCCCGACGGCGATGTGGCCGGCATCTACAAGGCGATTGCCCGCCAGGTGGCGATCACCGTGGCCCACAAGGCCAAGGACTTCTCCAGCAAGTTCCCGACCATCAAGGTGTCGAAAGACACCTGAAGCCACCGCGAGCGGAGCGCCCATGAATCTGCTGGCTTCGCTGCGTTACCTGATCGCGCTCGACGAGCACCGCCACTTCGGGCGGGCGGCGCAGGCCTGCCACATCACGCAGCCGGCGCTCTCGAATGCGCTGCGCGCACTGGAGGAGGAGTTTGGCACCTCCATCGTCAAGCGGGGCCGCGCCTTTGCCGGCTTCACGCCGGAGGGCAAGCGCATCCTGGCCAGCGCGCAGCGTATGGTGCACGAACACGAGCTGCTGCAGCAGGAGCTGAACAGCGTGGCGGGCCGGCCGCAGGGCGCGCTGACGATCGGTGCGGTGCCCACGGCGATGCCGATTGCCGCGCGCTTTTCGGCGATGCTGCAGGCGCGGCACCCGGGCATTGCGCCGGTGGTGCGCTCGATGAGTTCGCCGGAGATCGAGGTGGGCCTGGAAAGCCTGTCGGTGGACATGGGCCTGGGCTATACCGACCGCGTGGGCCAGCGTGGCATCAAGGTGCGCTCCATCGCGCAATACACCGAACGCTACTTTCTGTTGCGCCGTGGCGACAGTGTGGCCACTGCGGGACTGCACATCGGGGAAACCATTTCCTGGCAGGATGCCGCAAGGTTGCCGCTCTCCATGCTGACGCCGGAGATGCACAACCGCACCATCATCGACAGCGCATTTGCCGTGGCGGGTGCGCAGGTCAAGCCGGCCATCGAAACCAACTCCATCCTCACCCTGGGCCTCAGTGTGGTGGCGGGTGCGGTGTACAGTGTGCTGCCGGGTGCGCTGGTAGGGGTGATGCGGGGCTACGGTGAACTGGAAGCCCTGCCGCTGGTGCATCCCGAAATGCTCACGCCGATCGGCTTCATGGTGGCGCTGACCGACCGGCCTTCGCGCACGCTGGAAGCCGCACTGGAACTGGCTACCGATCCCGCATGGCTGGCCCATGCGGCCGCCCACAGCGGCCTGCTGGACCTGTGAAAAAGCCTGCATACATTCGCTGCGCTTATCGGGCCATGTCCGGATTCAATTTGACGCACTGACAACGCCACTCCCACACTGCGTACGGCCCTCTGTATGGGGGCGTACAACAATGAAGGAGACAGCATGTCATCAGTGATGGGCGGCGTATTGCCGTCCGCAGCCGGCTCCCCCGGACTGCTCGACAAGGAACGCATCATCGCCGGCCCCGGTTTCAACCGCTGGCTGGTTCCCCCTGCCGCACTGGCCATCCATCTGTGCATCGGCATGGCCTATGGCTTCTCGGTGTTCTGGCTGCCGCTGTCCAAGGCCATCGGCATCAAGGAAAGCATCAAGTGCGGCCCCGAGGTTGGCTTTTTGGCCGAACTGTTCACCACCACCTGCGACTGGAAAATCTCCACGCTGGGCTGGATGTACACCCTGTTCTTCGTGCTGCTGGGCATCTCGGCGGCCACCTGGGGCGGCTGGCTCGAACGTGCCGGCCCGCGCAAGGCCGGCGTGGTGTCGGCGGTGTGCTGGTGCGGCGGCATGCTGATCTCGGCGCTGGGCATCCACCTGCACCAGTTCTGGCTGATGCTGCTGGGCTCCGGTGTGATTGGTGGCATCGGCCTCGGGCTGGGCTACATCTCCCCGGTATCGACGCTGATCAAATGGCTTCCGGACCGGCGCGGCATGGCTACCGGCATGGCCATCATGGGTTTTGGCGGCGGCGCCATGATTGGCTCGCCGCTCGCGGCCGACCTGATGAAGTACTTCGCCACCCCCACCAGCGTGGGTGTGATGCAGACCTTCATCGTGATGGGGCTGGTGTACTTCGTCTTCATGATGGCTGGCGCCTTTGGCTACCGCGTGCCCGAGACCGGCTGGAAACCCGCCGGCTGGACGCCACCGCCCGCGCAGGCCAACAACGACATGATCACCAAGCGCCATGTGCACGTCAAAAAGGTCTGGGGCATTCCGCAGTTCTGGCTGATCTGGATGGTGCTGTGCATGAACGTGAGCGCCGGCATTGGCGTGATCGGCATGGCCTCGCCCATGCTGCAGGAGGTGTTTGGCGGCTCGCTGATCGGTGTGGGCCAGAAGTTCGGTGAACTCGACAAGACCCAGCTCGCGGCGATTGCCGGTGTGGCGGCGGGCTTTACCGCGCTGCTGAGCCTGTTCAACATCGGCGGCCGCTTCTTCTGGGCCAGCATGTCGGATCTGCTGGGCCGCAAGGTCACCTACATCGTGTTCTTCGTGCTTGGCGGCGTGCTGTATTTCAGCGTGCCCGGCAGTGCGGCGGCCGGCAGCATCCTGCTGTTCGTCGGTGCGTTCTGCGTGATCCTGTCGATGTACGGCGGGGGTTTTGCCACCGTGCCGGCTTATCTGGCCGACATCTTTGGCACCCAGATGGTGGGCGCCATCCACGGCCGCCTGCTCACGGCTTGGGCCACGGCCGGCATCCTGGGGCCGGTGGTGGTGAACTACATGCGCGAGTACCAGCTCAGCCTGGGCATTCCGCGCGAGCAGGTCTACAACCAGACCATGTACATCCTGGTGGGCATGCTGGTGGTGGGGCTGATCTGCAACCTGATGGTGCGCCCGCTGGCCGACAAGTGGTTCATGACCGATGCCGAGCTGGCCGAGGAAAAGCGCCTGGCCCACGAGCGGGCAGCCGCCTCGGAGGTGGGTGTCAGCAGCGGCGCGGCCCGCAATGATGCGGTGAGCCCGGTGGTTGTGGCGGTGGCCTGGCTGGCCGTGGGCATTCCGCTGGCCTGGGGTGTCTACCGCACGCTGCAGAGCGTGGCGAAGTTCTTCCAGTAAAGCGGACCGTGCAGCGCTGGCAGCAGCGCCGCACCCGTGTTCCTCATTTCCGGTTCTTATGGTCGCATGTGGCGAATGAATTTGACCCGGACCCCTGTCGCGCCGACACTGGGCGCTGATGCCCTCCGTGGGCTCCGGCGCACTGCCGGCTGTTTTTGCATTCCATGAACTCCACCCTTTCGCACCCCGAAGCCGCGCCCGTGGCCTTTGCCACGCCCGACGCGATGCGCGAGCGCATCCGCCGCAAGAGCAAACTCAAGGGCCGGCAGCCCGAGGAGGCGGCGCTGGAAGCGGTGCGTGCGCTGATCGGCCCGCGCCCGGAGACCGGCTACCGGCGCGACCTGCTCATCGAATACCTGCACCGGCTGAATGACGCGTACCGCTGCCTGCGCGAGCCGCATCTGGTGGCGCTGGCCCGGTTGATGAACATCCCCATGGCCGAGGTCTATGAGGTCGCCACCTTCTACCACCACTTCGAGGTTGTGCAGCACGATACGGTGGTGCCCGCCGTGACCGTGCGGGTGTGCGACAGCCTGGGTTGTGAGCTTGCCGGTGCGCGCGACCTGCTGGCGCGCCTGCCGGCGCTGCTGGGCACGGCCGACGTGCGTGTGGTGCCCGTGCCCTGCATTGGCCGATGCGAACAGGCACCGGCGGCCGAGGTCAACCAGCGCGCGGTGCCTCTGGCGACGCTGGAAACGCTGGTTTCTGCATCAAATATGGCCCTGGCCGGCGTCCATCCTCAGGAGTTTGCTTCTGATTTGGTAGCGTACAAGGCCTACCGGGCGCAGGGCGGTTACGCGCTGGCGGCGGCTGTGGTGAACGGCGAACAGGACGTGGAGGCCGTGCTGAAGGCGATGGAAGACTCCGGCCTGCGCGGCCTGGGGGGTGCGGGTTTTCCGGCCGGGCGCAAGTGGCGTATCGTGCGCGACCAGCCGGCGCCCAAGCTGATGGCGGTGAACATCGACGAAGGCGAGCCCGGCACCTTCAAGGACCGCACCTACCTGGAGCGCGACCCGCACCGTTTTCTGGAGGGCATGCTCATTGCAGCCCAGGTGGTGGGTACCGAGGCGATCTACATCTACCTGCGCGACGAATACCACGACTGCCGCAAGCTGCTGGAGCGCGAACTGGCCCTGCTGCAGGCCGATCCACCATGCCCGCTGCCCCGCATCGAGCTGCGCCGCGGTGCCGGTGCCTACATCTGTGGCGAAGAGTCGGCCATGATCGAAAGCATCGAAGGCAAACGCGGCGAGCCACGCATGCGCCCGCCCTACATTGCGCAGGTCGGCCTGTTTGGCCGGCCCACGCTGGAGCACAACTTCGAAACCCTGTACTGGGTGCGTGAAATTGTCGAGAAAGGCCCGCAGTGGTTTGCCGGCCAGGGCCGCAACGGCCGCAAGGGGCTGCGCAGCTTCAGCGTCAGCGGCCGGGTGAAGAACCCTGGCGTGAAGCTGGCGCCGGCCGGCATCACGCTGCGCGAGCTGGTCGATGAATTCTGCGGCGGCATGGCCGACGGCCATGACCTCTATGCCTACCTGCCGGGCGGCGCCTCGGGCGGCATTTTGCCAGCGAGCATGGCCAACATCCCGCTTGACTTCGACACGTTGCAGCCACATGGCTGCTTCATCGGCTCGGCCGCCGTCATCGTGCTCGGCAAAACCTCTACGCATTGCGATACGGCGCGCGGTGCCGCGCTGAACGTGATGCGCTTCTTCGAGCACGAAAGCTGTGGCCAGTGCACCCCGTGCCGCGTCGGTACGGCCAAGGCGGCGAAGCTGATGGAAGCGCCGCAGTGGGACACCACCACGCTGGAAGACCTGAATGAAGTCATGACCGATGCGTCCATCTGCGGCCTGGGCCAGGCCGCACCCAACCCGGTGCGCTGCGTGCAGAAATACTTTCCGCAGGAAATCGGTGCCACCGCAGGAGACGTCGCATGAATGCCCCGACACAAGCCATTGAAGTGCTGCCGGCCACCGTCGCGTTCCAGCTGGACGGAAAGCCCGTCAGCGCCTTCGAAGGCGAAACCATCCTGCAGGCCGCCAAACGCCACGGCGTGGATATCCCCCATCTTTGCTACAAGGAAGGCTACCGGCCCGACGGCAACTGCCGCGCCTGTGTGGTGGAGGTCAAGGGCGAACGCACATTGGCGCCCAGTTGCTGCCGCGCACCCACGGCGGGCATGGAGGTGCAGGCCCACAGCCCGCGCGCCGTGAAGAGCCAGCAGATGGTGCTGGAGATGCTGCTGTCCGACATGCCCGACAAGGGCTACAAGTGGGTGGACGACGACACCAGCCGCCAGCACGGCGAGCTGAGCGTATGGGCTTCCCGCATGGACGTGCAGGTGCGCCCCGAACTGAAGGCACTGCGCCGCGAGCAGCCCCGGGCCGACATTTCGCACCCGGCGATGGCGGTGAACCTCGATGCGTGCATCCAGTGCAACCGTTGCGTGCGCGCCTGCCGCGAAGAACAGGTGAATGACGTGATTGGCTACGCAAAGCGCGGCTCGCACAGCGAGATCGTGTTCGACCTCGGCGATGCGATGGGCGACAGCACCTGCGTGGCCTGCGGTGAATGTGTGCAGGCCTGCCCCACCGGCGCGCTGATGCCGAAGACGCAGATTGGCTCGCAGGTCGTCGACAAGAAGGTCGATTCGGTCTGCCCGTTTTGTGGTGTGGGTTGTCTGCTTACCTACAACGTCAAGGACAACAAGATCGTCAGCGTCGATGGCCGCGATGGCCCGGCCAACCATTCGCGCCTGTGCGTGAAAGGCCGCTTCGGTTTCGACTACGCGCACAGCCCGCAGCGCCTGACCAAGCCGCTGATCCGCAAGGCCGGTGTGGCGAAAGACCCCGAGGCGCTGCAGCACCTGAACCGCAACACCGCCGACTGGTCCGAGGTGTTCCGTGAAGCGACCTGGGAAGAGGCGCTGGCGCTCTCCGCCGGCAGCCTGAAGGGCCTGCGCGACACCTATGGCAAGAAAGCACTGGCTGGCTTTGGCTCGGCTAAGGGCAGCAACGAGGAAGCCTACCTGTTCCAGAAACTGGTGCGCACCGGTTTTGGCAGCAACAACGTCGACCACTGCACCCGGCTGTGCCATGCATCCAGCGTGGCGGCGCTGCTCGAAGGCGTGGGCTCGGGCGCGGTGAGCAACCAGGTCAGCGATGTGGAACACGCAGGGCTGATCCTGGTCATCGGCTCCAACCCCACCGCCAACCACCCGGTGGCCGCGACCTGGATGAAGAACGCGGCGAAGAACGGCACCAAGATCGTGCTGGCCGACCCGCGCGTCACCGACATCGGCAAGCATGCCTGGCGCACGCTGCAGTTCAAGGCCGACAGCGATGTGGCCATGCTCAACGCACTGATCTACACCGTGATCGACGAGGGGCTGGTGGACGAGGAATTCGTACGGACGCGCGCCAGCAACTTCGAGGCTTTGAAAGAAAACGTCAAGGGCTACAGCCCTGAGGCGATGGCGCCGGTCTGCGGCATACCGGCTGCCACGCTGCGCGAGGTGGCACGCGAATTTGCCACCACCAGGGCGGCGATGATCCTGTGGGGCATGGGCATCAGCCAGCACATCCACGGCACCGACAACGCACGCTGCCTGATTGCGCTGTGCACGGTGACTGGCCAGATCGGCAAGCCCGGTTCGGGCCTGCATCCGCTGCGCGGCCAGAACAATGTGCAGGGCGCGAGTGACGCCGGCCTGATTCCGATGATGTTCCCCAACTACCAGCGCGTCACCAACAAGGCGGCGCACGACTGGTTCGAGAACTTCTGGGGCACCACGCTGGACGACCAGCCCGGCTACACCGTGGTCGAGATCATGCACAAGGCATTGGCGCCCGACAGCGATCCGCACAAGGTGCGCGGCATGTACATCATGGGCGAGAACCCCGCGATGAGCGACCCCGACCTGAACCACGCGCGCCACGCGCTGGCCAGCCTGCAGCACATGGTGGTGCAGGATATTTTCATGACCGAAACCGCCTGGCTGGCCGACGTGGTGCTGCCCGCCACCGCCTGGCCCGAGAAGACCGGCACGGTGAGCAACACCGACCGCATGGTGCAGCTCGGCAAGCGCGCGCTCGATGCGCCGGGCGATGCAAAGCCTGATTTGTGGATCATCCAGCAGATTGCAAAGCGCATGGGGCTGCCCTGGAACTACGAAGGCGAAGAACATGGTGTGGCCGCGGTTTACGACGAAATGCGCCAGGCCATGCATGCGGCGATCAACGGCATCACCTGGGAACGGCTGCAGCGCGAATCGAGCGTGACCTATCCCTGCCTGAGCGCCGAAGACCCGGGCCAGCCGATCGTCTTCATCAACCGTTTTGCCACCGACGACGGCAAGGTGCACCTGGTGCCGGCCGACATCATTCCCGCCAACGAACGGCCCGATGCCGACTACCCCTTTGTGCTCATCACCGGCCGCCAATTGGAGCATTGGCACACCGGCAGCATGACGCGCCGGGCCGTGGTGCTCGATGCGATCGAGCCCATGGCGATGGTGTCGATGCACGGCGCCGATCTGCTCAAGCTCGGCATCCAGGCGGGCGATGTGGTGACGGTAGCCTCGCGCCGCGGCGAGGTCGCGCTGCACGTGCGGCGTGACGATGGCACCCCCCCCGGCGGCATCTTCATTCCCTTTGCCTACTACGAGGCGGCCGCCAACCTGCTGACCAATGCCGCACTCGACCCGTTCGGCAAGATCCCGGAGTTCAAATACTGCGCGGTGGCAGTGCGGCCGGGTGGTGTGGCGCAGGCCGTTGCCGGCTACGGCACGGGCGTCGCAGCCGTGATCTGACGCAAAGGCGGAGCATGCTGCGCTGTCCTTCGGGGAAACCCGGGGCCGTGTGGCTGCCTGCAGGCAGGAGGTATCAGGGCAAACCGCCTCCACAACCTGTGTAGGCAATTGCATAATGGTTTTCCACATCCTGCAAAGGAAGTCGATTGCCAAGCCCTGTTCTCCACCCCGCCATCGATGTTGCGGTAGTCCTGCGCAAGCAGCCCGTGGAAGGCGCGATGCGCCGCTGGCAAAGCGCGCGCTGGTCGCTCGACGAGGTGGTGTGCGCGGAGCCGGAGTTTGGCCAGGTTCCCCGCCTGCTGCACCGGCAGGGGGAGCGGGAGCGCTGGCTGTTTCCCGGTTTCACCGTGGCGTTGTTCCCTGACGATGCCGAGGGCTACTACCTGAACCTCAGTTCCCCCACGCCCGGCTGGTTCGTGATGTGGCGCATGGAAGAGGAGCCCGGCCTGGCCGAGGACTGCATGCCGATTCCGCAGATCGTGACGCTGAGCTACCACGACGCCGGGCGCTGGCTCGATGCACAGGAAACGGTGGAGCAGGTGGCTGCGCCGGCCGATGTGGTGGCCTGGCTCGGTGAGTTTGTGGCGCAGCACCACCAGCCCGAGCCCAAACGGCGCAAGCGGCCCGAGAGCTTTCGCGCACTGACCGACCGCTTCGGCAACCCCGCCTCCGTCAGCACCGAAAAAATACGGGGTGGCAACCATGGCGGATGACGGCGGTTTTCTCAACCGCTGGTCGCGCCGCAAGGTCGCGGTGCGGCAGGGGGAGCCGGTGCCGCCCGCGTTGCTGGAGCCGGTTGCGCCACTGCCCGTGGCCTCGGCGGTACCGGCAGCGCCGGAATCGGCGGTGGATGTGCCGGCAGCGCCCGCGCCGCCGACGCTGGAGGATGCCCATGCACTGACGCCTGCAGCCGATTTCAGCCCCTTCGTGCAACGCGGTGTGGCACCGGAGGTGCGCAACGTGGCGATGAAAAAGCTGTTCGCCGACCCGCACTTCAATGTGATGGACGGCCTCGACACCTACATCGACGACTATTCCAAGTCCGACCCCATTCCGCTGGCCATGCTGCGCCAGATGACCAGCGCCAAGTTCCTGCAGCTTTTTGAAGAGGAGAAGGAAAGCATCCCCCAGCAGGCCGCAGAGGGCGGTGTGCCTGTATCGGCCCCGTCGCCGTCCGCCATGGCCATCCCGGCGGAAACTCCGCCAATCCCCAACCCATCCAGCCCGCACGCCGCGCAGCTTTCCTGCTGTGGCGCAACAGCCAGCCAGACCCACCATGCCCACACTGATTTGCGACTGCAACCAGACGATGCCACTCGACCCGCTCGTGCTGGGGGCAGCGCTGGATGAACGGCTGACACTCCATTCCACCTTGTGCCGCCGCCAGGCTGGAGCGTTCCAGCAGGCAGTCCGGGGGACGGAGGAGGTGGTCGTGGCCTGTACCCAGGAGCAGCGGCTCTTTGCCGAACTGGCACAGCAGGTGGATGCCGCGTCGCCCGCAGCCGATGGGGTGGTGGCGCCGATCCGTTTCGTCAATATCCGTGAAACGGCGGGATGGAGCCGCGACGCCGCGCAGGCCATGCCCAAGATCGCGGCCCTGCTGGCCGCTGCCCGTCTGCCCGACCCCGAGCCGGTGCCCACCGTGAGCTACAGCAGCGCCGGCCGGCTGCTGATCATCGGTCCGCTCGCCGAGGCCGAGCAGGCCGCGGCGCTGCTGGACGGTGAACTGAACATCACGCTGCTGGCGACCGGCGGGGCGGGCAGCCAGCAGCGCCGCTACCCGGTACTGGCCGGGCACGGTGTGGCACTGCGGGGCTGGCTGGGAGCATTCACACTCGAATGGTCGCGCAGCAACCCGATCGACCTGGATCTGTGCACCCGCTGCAATGCCTGTGTGGCGGCCTGCCCGGAGGGGGCCATTGGGCTGGATTACCAGGTCGATATGGAGGCCTGCCAGGCGCACCGAGCCTGTATCCGGGTGTGCAATGCGGCGGGCGCGATCGATTTCAACCGCGAGAAGGTGGCAGAGACCGAGACATTTGATCTCGTGCTCGACATGTCCGACGTGCCGCTGATTTCCCTGCACGCACCGCCGCAGGGGTATTTCCGCTGGGACGGGCAGGCGCCGGGTGTGCTGCTCCAGTTGCGCGACATGGTGGGCACGTTCGAGAAACCGAAGTTCTTTGCCTACAAGCCGCGCCTTTGTGCCCACAGCCGCAATACCCGCACCGGCTGCAGCGCCTGCATCGACGTGTGTTCGGCAGGTGCCATCAGCAGCGACCGTGCGCGCCAGCAGATTGCCGTGAACCCGCACCTGTGTGTCGGGTGCGGCGCCTGCACCACGGCCTGCCCCAGTGGCGCGCTGACCTACGCCTATCCCCGGCCGGCCGAGCAGGGCGCGCGGCTCAAGGCGCTGCTGGCCAGCTACACCCGCGCCGGGGGGCGTGATGCGGTGTTGCTGCTGCACAGCCAGCAGGCCGGACAGCAGCACATCGAGGCACTCGGCCGGCAAGCACAGCTGTCACCGCAGGCGCCGGCGCGCCGGCTTGCCGGGTTTGGCCGTGCTGCGGGGGTGCCAGCCTTTCAGGGGCTCCCGTCCAATGTGATTCCGCTGGCGCTGTGGCACACCGCCAGTACCGGCATTGATCTGTGGCTGAGCGCCATCGCCTTTGGCGCGCAGCAGGTGGTGGTGCTGGCCACCCGGGAGGAGGCACCGGCCTATCTGGAAACCCTGGAAGCGCAGATGGCTGTGGCACAGGCGTTGCTGAACGGTCTGGGTTACCACGGCACCCATTTCCGGCTGCTGCGTGCGCCAACCCTCGCGCAGCTGGACGCAGAACTGCAGATGCTGGCCGCCACCCGTCCGCAGGTTCCTGCGGCAGTGGGACGTTTTGCGGTGACGGCCGAAAAACGCAGCACGCTGGATCTGGTCATCGACCACCTGGTGGCGCAGGCGCCGGCGTTGCCGGAGGCCATCGCGCTGCCCGGCGGTGCGCCAGGCCTCGGCGCACCGCTGGGCACATTGCGCGTGGACAAGGATGCCTGCACGCTGTGCCTGAGCTGCGTCAGTGCCTGCCCCGCCGGTGCGCTGCAGGACAACCCGGCAGCGCCCGAGCTGCGTTTCATCGAGAAGAACTGCGTGCAGTGCGGCCTGTGCGCGACCACCTGCCCGGAGAAGGCCATCACGCTGCAGCCCCGGTTGCTGATCGGGCCGCAGCGCAAGGAGGCGCGGGTGCTGCATGCGATGGCCCCCTATGCCTGTGTACGCTGCAGCAAGCCGTTCGGGACGCTGAAAGCCATCGAGGGCATGCTGACCAAGCTCGGTGGACATGCGATGTTCCAGGGGGCGGCGCTGGAGCGCCTGAAGATGTGCGGGGATTGCCGCGTGATCGATATGTATTCATCGTCCGGTGAAAGCCGGATCACGGACCTGTGAGGTGGACATGCATGCACCGCTAGCCCTGTCGTCCGCGCTGGATGAGGAAACCGCGCGTGCCGAGTTGTATGGTGTGCTGGGAACGCTGTACTACGCTCCGCCCGGCCCGGAACTGCTGGCTTCGCTGCGGATGGCGGTGACCGAAGCCCCTGCGGCCGGCGGTTACCTGGAGGAGCCGTGGCGGCGACTGGTGGGCGCTGCCCGTGCCATGGACGATGCGGCCATCCGGGAGGAATACCTCCAGCTCTTCGGTGGCGTGGGCAAGCCGGAGGTATACCTGTTCGCCTCGTTCTACCTGAGCGGATTTCTCAACGAGAAGCCGCTGGCGGCGCTCCGCGGTACGCTGGACCGGCTGGGTCTGGCGCGCGCCGAGGGCATGCCGGAAACCGAAGACCATGTGGCCTACCTGTGCGAGGTGATGCGCTACCTGATCGCCGGTGACGACGTGGCGATGGCGAACCTGACCACGCAGCGGCGCTTCTTTGGCGAACATATCCAGCCCTGGATCGGCAGCCTGTGCGACGTGCTGGAGCCGCATCCGAAGGCCCGCTTCTATGCGGCGGTGGCCGGGCTGACACGCGCTTTTGCCAGCGTTGAATCGCAGGGGTTCGACATGCTCGTGTGAGTTTGCTGTCGCCTGCGCGTCAGCTGCGCGGCGCTGCATTCAGTGGGTGGCGCGCAAAACAGAATTGCGTTTCCAAAAGAGGCCGTCCGGCATGCGTTTACACCATTGCGCAAGCCGATTGAGGTTGCTAGAGTCGTATGCAAGCTGCTTCATATGATGGCAGCGCAGGAGACCCAGCATGCAGGAAAAGCCAGGTAACCTCTCCCGCCGCCGCATGTTTGCCGGCGCCGGAACGGCGGGGGCACTCGCCGCCATCGCCAGTGTGCTGCCCGCCACGCGTGAAGCGCCGGTTCCGGTCACCAACACGCCATCCCCGCCGGCACGCGGCGGGGGATACGCCCTCTCCGAACACGTCCAGCAGTACTACAAGACCACGCGCATCTAGCGCGTCCCGGAGGTTCTATGTTGTTGACCAAAAAGACCGCAGTACCCACGCGGGGTGACGGTGTGCGTTCGCCGTTCGTGCACAGCCTGGGTCGGGGCTTGTCCCAAGCCATTCCCACGATGGATCGCCGGGGTTTCCTGCGCCGGTCAGGACTCGGCGTGGGGGTGGGGATTGCCGCCTCGCAGCTGGTGCTGGTGCGCAAATCGGGAGCCGCCCAGGGCAAGGCGTCGGTAGGGGACGGCAAGATCGAGGTCAGGCGCACGGTATGTACCCATTGCTCGGTGGGCTGCGCGGTCGATGCGGTGGTGGAGAACGGCGTGTGGGTCCGGCAGGAGCCGGTGTTCGATTCGCCGATCAACCTGGGAGCGCACTGCGCCAAGGGTGCGTCGGTGCGGGAGCATGGCCATGGCGAGTTCCGGCTGCGCTACCCGATGAAGCTGGTGAACGGCAAGTACGAGCGCATCAGCTGGGACAAGGCCTACGAGGAGATCGTTGCCAGGATGCAGGCGCTGCGCAAGGAAAGCGGGCCGGATTCGATCTACGTGGTGGGGTCGAGCAAACACAACAACGAGCAGTCCTACCTGCTGCGCAAATGGATGAGCCTGTGGGGCAGCAACAACTGCGACCACCAGGCCCGTATCTGCCACAGCACCACGGTGGCCGGCGTAGCCAACACCTGGGGCTACGGTGCGATGACCAATTCGTACAACGACATGCAGAACAGCAAGTGCGCGATGTACATCGGCTCCAATGCTGCCGAGGCGCATCCGGTCAGCATGCTGCACATGCTGCATGCCAAGGAAACCGGCTGCAAGCTGATCGTGGTTGATCCGCGTTTCACCCGCACCGCCGCCAAGGCCGACGACTACGTGCGCATCCGCTCCGGCTCCGACATCGCCTTCCTGTTCGGCATGCTGCACCACATCTTCAAGAACGGCTGGGAAGACAAGCAGTACATCAACGACCGGGTCTACGGCATGGACAAGGTGCGTGAAGAGGTCATGACCAAGTGGACACCGGACAAGGTGGAGGAGGTGTGCGGCGTGCCCGAGGCGCAGGTCTACAAGATCACCGAGATGATGGCGAAGAACAAGCCTTCCACCGTGGTGTGGTGCATGGGCCAGACCCAGCACACCAGCGGCAATGCCATCGTGCGGGCGTCGTGCATTCTGCAGCTGGCGCTGGGCAACGTGGGGGTGTCGGGTGGTGGAACCAACATTTTCCGCGGGCATGACAACGTGCAGGGCGCGACCGATGTTGGCCCCAACCCCGACTCGCTGCCGGGCTACTACGGCCTGGCCGAAGGTTCGTTCAAGCACTTCGCCAAGGTGTGGGGCGTCGATTTTGATTACATCAAGGGCCGCTATGCGCCGGGCATGATGGCCAAGCCGGGCATTACCGTCTCGCGCTGGATCGACGGCGTGATGGAAAAGAACGAGCTGATTGACCAGGAATCCAACCTGCGCGCGATGTTCTTCTGGGGCCATTCACCCAATTCGCAGACCCGCGGCCTGGAAATGAAGCGGGCCATGGACAAGCTCGACATGCTGGTGGTGATCGACCCCTACCCGTCGGCCACCGCTGCCATGGCGGCCATGCCGGGCAAGCCGGAAGACCTCAACCCCAACCGCGCGGTGTATCTGCTGCCGGCAGCCACGCAGTTCGAAACCAGTGGGTCGTGCACCGCATCGAACCGCTCGCTGCAATGGCGCGAGAAAGTCATCGAGCCACTGTGGGAGAGCCGCAGCGACCACATGATCATGTACCAGCTGGCGGACAAGCTGGGCTTCGGCAAGGAACTGGTCAAGAACTACAAGATGCAGAAGGTGGGCGGCATGGACGAGCCCCTGCCGGAGGACATCCTGCGCGAGATCAACCGCTCGGTCTGGACCATCGGGTACACCGGCCAGAGCCCGGAGCGGCTGAAGGCGCACATGCGCAACATGAACCTGTTCGACGTCAAGACCCTGAAGGCCAAGGGTGGCAAGGACAAGGAAACGGGCTACGACTTCACCGGCGATTACTTCGGTTTGCCGTGGCCCTGCTACGGCACGCCGGAAATGAAGCACCCCGGCTCCGCCAACCTGTACGACACCTCCCGCCATGTGATGGACGGTGGTGGCAATTTCCGTGCGAACTTCGGTGTCGAGCGCGAGGGCAAGTCGCTGCTGGCCGAGGACGGCTCGCACTCCCTGGGCTGCGACATCACCACCGGCTACCCCGAGTTCGACCATGTGCTGCTGAAAAAGCTGGGCTGGTGGGATGAACTCACCGACACCGAGAAAACCGCCGCCGAAGGCAAGAACTGGAAGACCGATTCATCGGGCGGCATCATTCGCGTGACCATGAAGAACCACGGCTGCCACCCGTTCGGCAATGCCAAGGCACGCGCAGTGGTCTGGAATTTCCCCGACCCGGTGCCGATCCACCGCGAGCCGCTGTACGGCACCCGCCCGGACCTGATGGCCAAGTACCCTACCCACGATGACAAGAAGGCCTTCTGGCGGCTGCCCACGCTGTACAAGACCGTGCAGCAGAAAAACGTGGCCGACAAGCTGCACGAGAAGTTCCCGCTGATCATGACCTCGGGGCGGCTGGTCGAGTACGAAGGCGGTGGCGAGGAAACCCGCTCCAACCCCTGGCTGGCCGAACTGCAGCAGGACATGTTCATCGAGCTCCATCCCAAGGCTGCGGCGGACCGCGGCGTGCGCAACGGCGAGCAGGTCTGGGTCAGCACCCCCACCGGCGCGCGCATCAAGGTGATGGCGCTGGTGACGGAGCGTGTCGGTGCGGACACGGTGTTCATGCCCGTCCATTTTTCCGGCCGCTGGCAGGTCGAGGACATGTTGCCGTACTACCCCAAGGGCGCGGCACCGGTGGTGCGCGGCGAGGCGATCAACACCGCGACCACCTACGGCTACGACAGCGTGACGATGATGCAGGAAACCAAGACGACGATCTGCAACGTCGCGAAAGCCTGACCATGGCCCCCACGCTTTTCGCTTCGCGTAATGCGCTGCCCCCCGAGGGGGCGCTTTTTTCCTTGGGGCGGCCCGGCGGAAAAACATCAGGAGAACCAACATGGCACGAATGAAGTTTGTCTGCGATGCCGAACGCTGCATTGAATGCAATGGCTGCGTGACCGCATGCAAGCAGGAGCACGAAGTCCCGTGGGGCGTGAACCGGCGCCGGGTGGTCACGCTGAACGACGGTGTCCCCGGCGAGAAATCGATATCGGTGGCCTGCATGCACTGCAGCGATGCGCCCTGCATGGCGGTCTGCCCTGTCAATTGCTTCTACCGCACCGACGAAGGCGTGGTGCTGCACGACAAGGATGTCTGCATTGGCTGCGGCTACTGCTCCTACGCCTGCCCGTTTGGTGCGCCGCAGTTTCCGTCGCAGGGCACCTTTGGTGTGCGCGGCAAGATGGACAAATGCACCTTCTGCGCCGGCGGCCCCGAAGAACACGGCAGCCAGGCCGAGTTCGAGAAATACGGGCGCAACCGCCTGGCCGAAGGCAAGCTGCCAGCCTGCGCCGAGATGTGTTCCACCAAGGCCTTGCTGGCCGGCGACGGCGATGTGGTGGCCGATATCTTCCGCAACCGGGTGCTCAAGCGGGGCAAGGGCGCCGAGGTCTGGGGTTGGGGTACAGCCTACGGCTCCAAGCAGGCAGGCCAGCCGCCGGCGGCAGCCGCTCCGGGAGCCAAGTCATGAAATACACCGCTTGGGTCGCGTTGTCGGTGTGTGTGCTGCTGGCTGCCTGTGGCGAGAAGCCGCAAACCCTGTCGGGCTCCAAGGCCGATGCCGCGCCGTTCACCGGTACCGGCAGCCAGTTTTCCGAGAAGAACTGGAAGCAGGGCGACAAGGCCAGCTGGGAGCAGCAACTGCGCGCACGCACGCAGAACACCCAGAACGAGTACACCCGTTCCAACTGACAGGAGCTGCCATGCTGCGATCCGTTTGCGCCGCGATGGTCTGTGTGCTGGCACTGGCCGCCAGTGCCCTGGCCCAGACCCCTCCGGCTGCCGCACCCGCGCCGGCAGCCACCGGCGGCATCCAGAGCGCCAACATCTTCGACATCAAACCCGATGCGAGCGCCGACCCCCATTACGCGCGGCAGAACAACGGCGAGCGTGCGGCCGTGCAGCCGGGCAACAATGCGCCGATGTGGCGGCAGGTAGGCGCGGGCGATACCGCCACCGCCTACAGCAGCCTGCCCAAACGCGAAGCGCCGGAGGCGGCCGTTCTGGTGCAGCCTTTCGTGCAATACCCCGGCTCCAGCCTGACCAACGGCGGCGAGGCCTGGCGGCAGGTGCGCAACCAGTGGATCAT
>DASWYJ010000401.1:0-1622 GCA_036405035.1 Burkholderiaceae bacterium | reverse complement strand
TGCGGGGTTGGCAGGTGGCATGGATCTCACTTAAAACGAACGGTCGTGCTATTTTGCAGGAAAATTGTTCCTGTCGCGTGTTTTTTGGGTTTTTAGAGATGACCGCCTAGGAACAGCGGTACAAATGCGCGGGTTTACCCGTGCCCCCCCCGCACCGGGGCCGCGGATCAGCGGCAAAACGCCACCACTGCCTGCTACTGCACACCCAGCCCGGCAACACCCCATCGCCCAACGGGGCCGCAACGCGGCAGCTTCATGGGAGGCCGTGCATCACATACAAGAGGGCTACCCGAGGCTCATTCCGGTATTTTTCGAACGATTCCGGGCCGCGGCCAGCGTCGAATATACCGATGCAGCTATTAAAACTAGAGCATCCGCTGCAGGCTCTGCTCCAGGTATTCCGACGGCAGGCGCCGGAAACCGGAGCGGGCAAAGCGCTGCAGCCGGCCCACCACAAAGGCCGTGAGCACCGAGGCGCGCACCTGCGTATCGACCGTGGGCATGGCCGAGCCGCCCTGCTCGGCCACCGGCCGCAGGCACTGCCGCAGCGTGGCCTCGATCTTGTCGAAGAACTGGTTCATGCGCTGCTGCAGCCGCTCGTGCTCGAACACCAGCGCATCGCCCACCATGACCCGGGTCATGCCCGGGTTCTTTTCGGCAAACTGCAGCAGCATGGCCACCAGCTGGCCGGCCTGCCGCGCACCGGCTTCGGCGGCGGAGGAGGCATCCTCACCGGCCGGCGCACGCTCGGTGATCTGGTTGACCAGCGTGAACACGCTGCTTTCGATGAAGTCGATCAGGCCCTCGAACATCTGGGCCTTGCTGGCGAAGTGGCGGTACAGCGCGGCCTCGCTCACCTCCAGCCGTGCCGCCAGCGCCGCCGTAGTCACGCGCTCGGCGCCGGGCTGCTCCAGCATGACGGCCAGCATCTGCAGGATCTGCACCCGCCGCTCGCCCGGTTTGGGGCGCTTGCGCACCGGCTCGGACGTGGGTACTTCGGCAACGGAAGAGTCGGAGGGCGCGGTGTCGGGCATGGTGCGGGAGTGTTTCAAAATGATTCTCGCACAGCCCCTGCCGGCCGCCGCCGGCCCCTCAGGCCAGCAGCCGCTGCAGGTAGCGCCCAGTGTGGCTGTCCGGATGTGCGGCCACCTGCTCCGGCGTGCCGCAGCACACCACCTGGCCGCCACCACCACCGCCTTCGGGGCCCATGTCGATCAGCCAGTCGGCGGTCTTGATCACGTCGAGGTTGTGCTCGATCACCACGATGGTGTTGCCCGCATCGCGCAGCTGGTGCAGCACCTTGAGCAGCAGCGCAATATCGGCAAAGTGCAGCCCGGTGGTGGGCTCGTCCAGGATGTAGAGCGTGCGGCCGGTGTCGCGCTTGCTCAGTTCCAGCGCCAGCTTGACACGCTGCGCCTCGCCGCCCGACAGCGTGGTTGCGGCCTGGCCCAGCTTGATGTAGCTCAGGCCCACATCGAGCAGGGTCTGCAGCTTGCGCGCCAGCGTGGGCACGGTGCTGAAGAAGGTGTGGGCGGCCTCAACCGTCATGTCGAGGATCTGCGCAATGTTGCGGCCCTTGTACTGCACCTCCAGCGTTTCGCGGTTGTAGCGCTGGCCGTGGC
>DASWYJ010000400.1:0-37773 GCA_036405035.1 Burkholderiaceae bacterium | reverse complement strand
CTGGAAATCGACGAAGACAAGCGCCGCATCAGCCTGGGCATGAAGCAGTGCAAGGCTAACCCGTGGCAGGAATTCGCGCAGAACACCAAGCGCGGCGACCGCGTCAAGGGCCCGATCAAGTCGATCACCGACTTCGGCGTGTTCGTCGGCCTGGCTGCCGGCATCGACGGCCTGGTGCACCTGTCTGACCTCTCGTGGAACGAGCCGGGCGAAGCCGCCGTGCGCAACTACAAGAAGGGCCAGGAAGTCGAAGCCATCGTGCTGGCCGTCGACGTGGACCGCGAGCGCATCAGCCTGGGCATCAAGCAGCTCGACAGCGACCCGTTCACCACCTTCTCGACCATCAACGACAAGGGCGCCATCGTGACCGGCAAGGTCAAGACCGTTGACCCGCGTGGTGCCGAGATCGATCTGGGCGAAGACATCATCGGCTACCTGCGTGCTTCGGAAATCTCCCGCGACCGCGTGGAAGATGCCCGCAACGTGCTCAAGGAAGGCGACGAAGTCACTGCCGTGGTGGTCAACATCGACCGCAAGACCCGCAACATCCAGCTGTCGATCAAGGCCAAGGACATGGCTGACGAGCAAGGCGCCATGGCGACCTTGAGCCAGCAGTCGTCGCGCGAAAACGCCGGCACGACCAGCCTGGGCGCCCTGCTGCGCGCCAAGCTGGACAACAACGAATCCAAGTAATCTTGCGGGGCAGGGCACGCAACGCGGCATAGCCGCCCGCGCGCCCTGCCCCCAACTTACCAGGACAAGATGACCCGCTCCGATCTCGTGGAAGAACTGGCCAGCCGGTTCAACCAGCTCACCCACCGCGACGCCGAATACGCGATCAAGACCATTCTTGACGCGATGGGTGACGCGCTGGTGCGTGGGCACCGCATCGAGATCCGGGGATTCGGCAGTTTCTCGGTCAACCACCGGCCACCCCGCATCGGGCGCAACCCGCGTTCCGGTGAAAGCGTGGCCATTCCCGAAAAACGGGTTCCGCACTTCAAGCCGGGCAAGGCCCTGCGCGAGGCGGTGGACCAGCGCACGGTCGAGCTGCAGGCACTCTCCCAGGGGGCCGAACGGCAGGCTTGACCGCTAGAATGGGTCCGTCACAGAGGACCTGCATGAAACACCTCATGTGGCTGCTGGAGTGGGTACTCAAGGCAGCCATTTTTTTTACCCTGTTTGCTTTCGCGCTGAACAACCAGCAGGACACGGTGCTGCACTTCTTCTTCGGCACGCAGTGGCGCGCGCCGATGGTGCTGGTCGTGCTGACCGCTTTCGCCCTTGGTGTTGCCGTGGGGGTACTGGGCATGGTGCCCCGCTGGTGGAAGCACCGCAGCGCAGCCCGCAAGGCCACGCTCGCCCCGCCGCCGGCCAGCCCCGCCAATACCGCCGGCGGCCCTGCGCCTGCCGCCGACACCGCTCCTTCGCTGCCTCCCTATGGAATTTGATTTCGGCTGGGTATTGCTGGGCCTGCCCCTGGCCTTCGTGCTGGGCTGGGTCGCCTCCCGGCTCGATTTCCGGCAGCTGCGCATCGAGAACCGGCAGGCCCCCAAGGCCTATTTCAAGGGCCTGAATTTCCTGCTCAACGAGCAGCAGGACAAGGCCATCGACGCCTTCATCGAGGCCGTGCAGAATGATCCGGACACGTCGGAACTGCACTTCGCGCTGGGCAACCTGTTTCGCCGTCGCGGCGAGTACGAGCGCGCGGTGCGGGTGCACGAGCATCTGCTGTCGCGCGGCGATCTGGCACGCGCCGACCGCGAGCGCGCCCAACACGCGCTGGCACTCGATTTCCTGAAGGCCGGCCTGCTGGACCGCGCGGAGGACGCCTTGCGCAAGCTCGAAGGTACGCCCTTCGAAGCCCAGGCGCTGATTGCGCTGCTCGCCATCTACGAGCGCTCGCGCGACTGGTCCCAGGCCGCCAATATTGCGCGCAAGCTCGAACACGCCGGCCAGGGGGCTTTTGGCGGCCGGCTGGCCCACTACCTGTGCGAACAAAGCGACAGCCTGGCCCGCACGGGGCATGCGGACGCCGCGCTGGCGCCGCTGGAGCAGGCAATTGCCATCGCACCGCAGGCGGCCCGCCCGCTGATCGACAAGGCCCGCCTGCTGCACCAGCAGGGTGACGCCCCTGCGGCCTTTGCGGCGCTGAAATTGCTGTTCACCCAGGCGCCGGAATCCATCCCCCTTGCCGCCGGCCTGCTGGCCACGCTGGCCCCCGCCGCACAGCGTACCGACGAGGCCCGCAGCCTGCTGCAGGCCAGCTACGCCGGAGCGCCCGCACTCGACGTGCTCGACGCCATCGTGCAGCTGGAGCAGGCCACCAACAGCCACCCCTCCTCGGCCCGCGACTGGTATGCCCGCCACCTCGCCGCCGAGCCCTCGCTGGTGGCCGCCGCCAAATGGATTGCCGGCGAGAAGATGGAACACGAGCAGTTCCATCCCCAGGTACAGCGGGCGCTGGACCACGCGGTGAAACCACTGCTGCGCTACCGTTGCGCGGCCTGCGGCTTCGAGGCCAAGCAGCATTTCTGGCACTGCCCCGGTTGCCAGGCCTGGGACAGCTACCCGCCCCGCCGCGTAGAAGAACTATGACCTCCCCCGAAGCGGCCTGCGGCCGCCTCCCCCGCAAGGGGGCGCAACCCGTGGCCCGGCGAAGCCGGTTCCACGGTTGCTGTTTGCAAAGCACACCCTGAAAATGACGACGCTTACAAAAGAACAACTCCAAGGGGCCCATGTATTGGTCGTCGGCGACGCCATGCTCGACCGCTACTGGTACGGTGCGGTGGACCGCATCAGCCCCGAGGCGCCTGTGCCGGTGGTGCGGGTCACGCGCGAGGAAGAGCGCATTGGCGGTGCGGCCAACGTGGCCAACAACGTGGTCGCCCTCGGCGCCCGGGCTTCGCTGCTCACCGTGGTGGGTGACGATGCGGCCAGCCATACCCTGGAAACGCTGGTGGCCCGGACCGGCATCGCACCCCATTTCGGACGCGACCCGCAACTCAAGACGACCGTGAAGCTGCGGGTCATCGGCCGGCAGCAGCAGCTACTGCGCATGGATTTCGAGAACACGCCGCAGAACGAGGTGCTGGCCTCGCAGTCGAGCAGTTTTGCGGCGCTGCTGCCACAGCACCAGGCGGTGCTGTTCTCCGACTACGGCAAGGGCGGCCTCGCCCATGTGGCGCAGATGATCGCCACCGCCCGGGCGGCCGGCCGCGTGGTGCTGATCGACCCCAAGGGCTCGGACTATTCGCGCTACAGCGGCGCCACTGCCATCACCCCCAATAGGGCCGAGCTGCAGCAGGTCGTGGGCGCATGGACCGACGAGGCCGACCTGCGCCTGCGGGTGGAGACCCTGCGCACCAGCCTGCAGCTCGATGCCGTGCTGCTGACCCGCAGCGAGGAAGGCATGACGCTGTTCGACGCGCAAGGCACCCTGCACGAAGGTGCACAGGCGCGCGAGGTGTTCGACGTGACCGGCGCCGGCGACACCGTGATCGCCACGCTGGCAGCCTGCGTGGCGGCAGGCGTCAGCCTGCGCGATGCGATGCCGCTGGCCAACCGGGCGGGGGGCATCGTGGTGGGCAAATTCGGCACGGCCACCGTGTCTTTCGGGGAGCTGTTCGCATGAAGATCGTGGTCACCGGGGCGGCCGGTTTCATTGGCAGCAACCTCATCAAGGGCCTGAATGCCCGTGGCATCACGGACGTGATCGCCGTCGACGACCTGACCCAGGGGGACAAGTTTCGCAATCTTGCCGATCTGCAGATTGCCGACTACATCGATGCCGGGGACTTCTACGGCCGTTTTGCCGCCGGAGCGTATGGCAAGGTCGAAGCGGTGTTCCATGAAGGCGCCTGCAGCGACACCATGGAGTCGGACGGCAAATACATGATGGCGAACAACTACACGCTGTCGTGTGACCTGGCCCAGGCCTGCCAGCAGCGTGGCACCCGCCTGCTGTATGCCTCTTCCGCGGCCACCTATGGCGGCTCCGACAGCTTCCGGGAAGAGCCGGCGTGCGAACAGCCGCTCAACGTCTATGGCTACTCCAAGCTGCTGTTCGACCAGTGGCTGCGCCGCTCCGTCGGCCCGCGGTTCGCCGGCGCGGCACACCAGGTGGTGGGTTTCCGGTACTTCAACGTCTATGGCCCCCGCGAACAGCACAAGGGCCGCATGGCGAGCGTGGCCTTCCACCAGTTCCACCAGTTCCGCGCCGAGGGCCGGGTGCGGCTGTTCGGTGCCTACGGTGGCTATGCGGCCGGTGCGCAGATGCGGGACTTCGTGTTCATCGACGACGTGGTCGCGGTCAACCTGTGGTTCCTCGAGCACCCCGAGCGGTCGGGCCTGTTCAACCTGGGCAGCGGCCGCGCGCAGCCCTTCAACGATGTGGCGCTGTCCGTGGTCAATACGCTGCGCGCGCAGGCTGGCGAAGACCGGCTCGACCTGGATGGCGCCGCGGCCGCGGGCCTGATCGACTACATCGACTTTCCCGATGCGCTGCGCGGCAAGTACCAGTGCTTCACCGAAGCCGATCTGGGCGCACTGCGCGCAGCCGGCTGCAACCATGCTTTTGCCGACGTGCAGACCGGCGTGGCGAGCTACATGGCGGACCTGGCCGCCAGCGGGTATTGAGCAGCCATGCCGCGCACGCTGCTGGCGGCCCTGCTGTTGTGGATCGTGGCCCTCCCCTGCATGGCCACGGTGGAACTCAACAGCGCCACCGTGGCGGAGCTGGACAGCATCAAGGGCATAGGCCCAGCCACCTCGCGGGCCATCCTGGCCGAGCGCAGCAGGGCGCCTTTCACGGATTGGGCCGACTTCATGCGCCGCGTGAAAGGGGTGCGGGAAGCCACCGCGGCCCGCTACTCCGAGGCCGGCCTGACCGTGCAGGGCGTGCCATTCCCCGGCATGGTGGTGGCCGCGCCGGGCAGTGCCGGCGTGGAAACCCCGCGTAAATAGCGCCTGCGCGTCGCGCCCTGCGGCGTGCAGGGCACATCGGTTTGCGCCATCATTAGCTACAAAATAAGCAGCATAAACCGCAGCAATGGCGCTGGCCACGGGCACTTTTTGTTCATTTTCCCGGCTTATGCGGCTTCCGGCACCCCAAAACCGCCGCCACCGGGGGTGTGGATCTCGATGGCGTCGCCCTGCGCCATCTCGGTCTGGCCAATGTGGCCCAGTTCCTCGGTGCGCCCATCGGCGCGCAGCACCCGGTTGATGCCGGTGGCACCGGACGCACCGCCCGCCATGCCAAAGGCCCCCGCCACCCGGCCGTTGGACAGAATGCCCGCCGTCATGGCCTCGCGGAAGCGGATGCGCCGCACCCCGCCGTCACCGCCGCGCCAGCGCCCGGCGCCGCCGGAGCCGGCGCGCACGGCATAGCTTTCCAGCAGCACGGGAAAACGGAACTCCAGCACCTCGGGGTCGGTCAGGCGCGAGTTGGTCATGTGGGTCTGCACCACGCTGGTCCCGGCAAAGCCGCCGGCCAGCGCGCCCTGCGCATCCCACAGGCCGCCCGCCCCCGAACCGCCGGCAATGGTTTCGTAGTACTGGTGGCGGGCATTGCCGAAGGTCAGGTTGTTCATGGTGCACTGGCTCGCCGCCATCACGCCCAGCGCGCCGTACAGCGCGTTGGTGATGCAGGTGGAGGTTTCCACATTGCCGGCCACCACGCTGGCCGGTGGCAGCGGGTTGAGCATGGAGCCCGGTGGAATGGTCACCCGCAGCGGCTTCAGGCAGCCGGCATTGAGCGGGATGTCGTCGTCCACCAGCGTGCGGAACACGTACAGCACGGCCGCCATGCACACGGCCGTGGGCGCATTGAAGTTGTTGGTCTGCTGTGCCGAGGTGCCGGTGAAGTCGATCTCGGCGCTGCGGGCCGCGTGGTTGACCCGCACCGCCACCGCAATCTGCGCGCCGTTGTCCAGCGGCAGCGTGAAGGCGCCATCGCGCAGCCGCGTGATCACGCGGCGTACTGATTCCTCGGCGTTGTCCTGCACGTGGCCCATGTAGGCCTGCACCACGTCCAGGCCGTATTCGACCACCATGGCGCGCAGCTCTTGCGCGCCCTTTTCGTTGGCGGCGATCTGGGCTTTCAGGTCGGCCATGTTCTGCGCCGGGTTGCGCGCCGGGTGGTCGCCGCCCTGCAACAGGCGCAGCATCTCCGCCTCGCGCAGCACCCCCTGCTCCACCAGCAGCAGGTTGTCGATCAACACGCCCTCTTCGCCAATGGTGGTCGAGAACGGCGGCATCGAGCCGGGTGTGGTGCCCCCAATGTCGGCATGGTGGCCGCGGGAACCCACATAGAACAGCGGCTGGCCGCCGATGTAGACCGGCGTCACCACCGTCACGTCGGGCAGGTGGGTGCCACCGTGGTAGGGGTCGTTCAGCGCATACACATTGCCGGGCTGCATGGTGGCCGCGTTGCGCTGCACCACGGTACGGATGCTCTCGCCCATGGAACCCAGGTGCACCGGCATGTGCGGCGCATTGGCCACCAGGTTGCCCGCGCCGTCGAACAGCGCACAGCTGAAGTCGAGCCGCTCCTTGATGTTGACCGAGTGCGCGGTGTTCTGCAGCTGCAGCCCCATCTGCTCTGCGATGTTCATGAACAGGTTGTTGAACACCTCCAGCAGCACCGGGTCGGCGGTGGTTCCCGCGGCCCGCGCCGCGCTGCGCGGCTGGGTGCGCACCAGCAGCAGGTGGTTGCGCGCGGTGAGGCGGGCCGTCCAGCCCGGCTCCACCACGGTGGTGGCGTTCTGTTCGGCAATCACCGCCGGGCCTTCCACGGTGTCGCCGGCCTGCAGGTCCGCGCGCACCACCAGCCCGGCGTTCTGCCACTGCCCGCCGGAATACAGGCGCACGCGCTCCCGCCAGGGCGTGGCGCGGGGCGGGTGCAGCGGCTGCTCTGGCTCCACCAGCGTTTCACCCGGCAAGGCCACCTCCACCGACACCGCTTCCACCACCAGTCCGCGGCCCGGCATCAGGAAAGCGAAGCGCTGCCGGTAGGCTGCCTCGAAGGCCTGGCGCAGCGCCACCACCCTGTCGCCCTCGTCTGCCATGGGCACGATGAGCGCGGTGTCACTGCCCTGGTAGCGCAGGTGCACCCGCCGCTGCACGCGCAGCGCCTGCGCCCCACTCTGCTGCGTGGCCAGCTCGCCGCGGGCCGCCGCTTCCAGCGTGCCCAACGCTGCCTGTACCTGCGGCACGGTGGCTTCGTTCAACGCCAATTCCACGGCCTGCTCGCGCAGCACCGCCTGGTCGGCCAGGCCCATGCCGTAGGCGCTGAGCACACCGGCCAGCGGGTGCACCAGTACCTGGGTCATGCCGAGCGCATCGGCCACCAGGCAGGCATGCTGGCCACCGGCGCCGCCAAAACACTGCAGCGTGTAGCGGGTCACGTCATAACCGCGCGCCACCGAAATCTTCTTGATCGCGTTGGCCATCTGCTGCACCGCGATGTGGATGCAGCCTTCGGCCACCGCCTCGGCGCTGCGGCCACTGGCCTGGGCCAGCGCGGCAAAGCCGGTGGCGGCCGCCTCGCGGTCCAGCGGGGCGTTGCCGTCGGGCCCGAACAGCGACGGGAAATGCTGCGGCTGGATTTTGCCCAGCAGCAGGTTGGCGTCGGTCACGGTGAGCGGGCCACCCCGGCGGTAGCTGGCCGGGCCGGGGTTGGCACCGGCACTCTGCGGGCCGACGCGAAACCGCGCGCCATCGAACGCAATCACCGAGCCTCCCCCCGCCGCCACGGTGTGGATGGCCATCATGGGCGCGCGCATGCGCACGCCCGCCACCTGCGTCTCGAACTCGCGCTCGAACTGGCCCGCGTAGTGCGACACATCGGTCGAGGTGCCGCCCATGTCGAAACCGATCACGCGGGGCGGGCCTTCGCTGCCGAGGGCACTTTCCGCGGTGCGGGCCATGCCCACAATGCCGCCGGCCGGCCCGCTGAGGATCGCGTCCTTGCCCTGGAAGGCATCGGCCCCGGTGAGCCCGCCCGACGACTGCATGAACAGCAGCGGCACGCCCGGCATCTCGGTCGCCACCTGGGCCACGTAGCGGCGCAGGATGGGCGAGAGGTAGGCGTCGACCACCGTGGTGTCGCCCCGGCTGACAAACTTCATCAGCGGGCTGGTGCCGTGCGAGGTGCTGATCTGGGTGAAACCCACCTGTTCGGCCAGCCGCTGCGCCGCCCGCTCGTGGTCCTGGAAGCGGTAGCCATGCATGAACACAATCGCCACGCTGCGCAGGCCGGCGGCATGGTGCTGCGCCAGCGCGGCCCGCAGCGCGGCCTCGTCCAGCGGCTGCAGCACTGCGCCCCGGGCGTCGATGCGCTCCTGCGCTTCCACCACCGCGCTGTACAGCAGCTCCGGCAGCACGATGTGGCGGTCGAACAGCCGGGGGCGGTTCTGGTACGCAATGCGCAATGCATCGGCGAAGCCCTGCGTGGTGACCAGCAGCGTTGGTTCACCGCGCCGCTCCAGCAGCGCATTGGTGGCCACCGTGGTGCCCATCTTCACGCACTCCACCTGCTCCGGGGTGATGGGCGCACCGGATGGCAGGCCCAGCAGATGGCGAATACCCGCCACCGCCGCGTCACGGTACTGGCCGGGGTTGTCGCTCAGCAGCTTGTGGGTGTGCAGCGTGAAGCCGCCACCGGGCTGCGGGCAGCGGCCCACCACATCGGTGAAGGTGCCGCCACGGTCTATCCAGAACTGCCAGCGCGGCGGCTGGCCGGGAACATGCGGGAAATCCATGGCTGCAAGGGTACAGTACGGTGTCGCTTTCTTCACCGCTCCCACCATGCTGTCTGTTGCCGTGATCTGTATTGGCGCCTGTATCGGCGCACTGCTGCGCTGGCGCCTGAGCGACTTGCTCAATCCGGGCGGGCTGCTGCCATGGGGTACCTTGGTTGCCAATCTGGTGGGCGGCTACCTGGTGGGTGTGGCGGTGGCCGTGTTCCAGGCAATGCCCACGCTCGACCCCGCCTGGCGCCTGCTGCTGGTAACCGGGTTTCTGGGCGCGCTCACCACCTTCTCCAGCTTCTCGGCCGAGGTGGTGGCCATGCTGCAGCAGCAGCGTTATGGCCTTGCGCTGGGCACGGCCGCCGTGCACCTGCTCGGCTCGCTGCTGCTGACGGTGGCAGGCATCTGGTCGGTCCAGCTGGCGCTGGGCCAGGGAAGCTGATCCGGCGTCAGGCGGTACGGCGCGGAATGCCGCAGACCAGGTCACCCGGGTCGTTGGCCTCGATGGCGCGGGCGTTCTTGGCGTGCGCCACGTCCATGTCGCGTGGCAGCGCCACGCCGTTCTTCACGGCCAGTATCTCTGACATGATGCTGACCGCAATCTCCGGCGGTGTTTTGCTGCCAATATAGATACCGATCGGGCCACGCAGCCGGGTCAGCGAGTCCTCGGTCTGCTCGAAATGTTCGATCATCCGCTGCTGCCGCGCATCGTTGTTGCGGCGCGACCCGATGGCGCCCACGTAGAACGCATCGGTCTTCAGGGCTTCGAGCAGGGCCAGGTCATCGAGCTTGGGATCGTGGGTGAGCGCCACCACACAGCTGCGGCGGTCAGGCCGGAAGGCAGTCACCACGTCATCGGGCATGTCGCTCACCACCTTGGCACCGGCCACGGACCAGGCGCCACGGTACTCCTCGCGCGGATCACACACGGTGACGGCAAAGCCGCTGAACAGGGCCATCGTTGCCAGGTATTCGGTGAGCTGGCCCGCACCGATCAGCAGCATGCGGTATTCGGGGCCGAAAGTGTTGACCAGGTCGGTCGGGGTCACGGCCAGTTCGGCGGGCGCCAGCGCTTCGACCTGCGCAACGGCCCCATCGGCAAGCCGGACGCTGCGCTGCATCAGCTTGCCCGACTCCAGCGCCGCAACGAGCTCGGCCAGGGCCGCCGCATCCGGATCGTATTCGAGCAGAAGCTCCAGCGTGCCGCCACAGGGCAGGCCAAAGCGGTGGGCCTCGTCCGCAGTGATGCCGTACTTCACAAAGCCGGGTGCGCCGGAGGGAATGGCGTTGTCGGCATCCTTGCCGGCGTAGGCCTGGGTGAAGCGGTAAATGAGGTCGTCCTCGATGCAGCCACCGGAAACCGAGCCCACCACCGCGCCGTCCTCACACAAGGCCATGATGGAGCCGATCGGCCGGGGCGACGAACCCCAGGTTCGCACCACGGTCGCCAACAGGCCCCGCTTGCCGGCGAGCCGCCAGTCGCGCAGCGTGCGCAACACCATCACATCAAGATTTTCCATGCTTGTCTTCCAGGTTCCGGGGCATCGCGTGGGAACCGCGCAACACCGCAACGGGGGCACTCCGGCCCTGCACCGGTTGGGATTATCAGGTCAGCCAAAAGGCCACATGGGGCCCCTCCCCGGGATAACACCTAGGCGAAACCCGCAATTTTGGAAACTTTTGCACACCATTGCGCGGAAGCAACACCCATACAAACTGTCGGGCAATCGTAATATAGTCACCGGCCCATCCAAGAAGTCAGCTACGAACCACCACCATGAGCTACGTCCATTCACACGCCGGCCAGGAGCGCCTCGCAGCGATTGAGCGGGCACGTGGCGCCGTGTTGTCTGACGGTGGGTCGGCCACGGCATTGGCGGTAGGAGGGCGCGGCTACATCGAAGACGCCTGGCAACGCTGCCTGCGCAACGGCCTGGCACCCAGCCAGCCGGTAGCCTTCGACGTGGTGACCCCCGCCGTCTCCAGCCGGGCCGCCGATGGCAACCGCACTTTGCTCGAGGCGGGCCGCCCCGTAATGGGACGTCTGGGGCGGGCATTGGCCGACACGGGCTACTTTGCCATTCTGACCAATGCCCACGGCGTGGTGATTGACGCCAGCGGTCCCATCGACCGCCGTGACCGCCGTGCCGAACTGATCACGCGCACCGGTGTCGACCTGTCGGAGCATTGCATCGGCAGCAGCGCCATCAGTGCCGCGCTGCACCAGCAGCAACCGGTATGGATGCATCGCGGCGAACATTTCCTGACCGGCATGAGCCACTACAGCTGCGCTGGTGCGCCCATCATGGGGCCGGATGGCGTGTGCGTCGGTGTACTCGACCTGACGGGCATCGACCGGCCGGAATGGCCCGAGCTGGTGCACCTGGTCACCCAGGCCGCGCGCAGTATCGAGAACATGCTGGTGCAAAACCAGCCCCATGCACTGCAGGTCCGGCTCAACTGGCCCGGCCGCGCACTGGGCGACGAAACCGACGGCCTGGTCTGCCTCGACGCGGACGGCTGGGTGACGGGCGCAAACGCTGCTGCGCGACAAATGGTGCAACCCCTGCAGCAGACCGCCGGCCGCCTGCATGGTGGCGATCTCTTTGCCATGCCATGCGACACCCTGTTCACCGCTGCCCGGCGCGAGAACACCCTGCTTGACGTTCCACTGAAATCGGGCCTGCGCCTGCATGCACTGGTACTCCCCTTTGGACAGGGCGCGCCTGTCGCCCCCCTGCGGCCCGAATCCATGCCGCCTGTCGACCAGATGCCGCTGCGCGATGCAGAGATCGCGCTGATCCGCAAGGCCATCGACGATGCCCGCGGCAATGTGATGATGGCTGCCCGAATGCTGGGCATCAGCCGCGCCACCATCTACCGCAAGCTCGATCTCGCCCGCCAGCGCGCGCTGGCCTGAGCGCTGCCGCCGGCCGGCGGCACGGTTCCCCCCATTGCAACGCCGCACACCACAGCGGATAGGCGTGTTTTTCGTTATATAGTTAAATATATTTCGTAAAACAAAAGTACGCCATGCCTGCATTTCCACCATTCTTTCGCACCGCGCCCACTATCGCCTGTGTCCTGTGGCTGACCACCCATGCCGCATGTGCAGCCGACGACCGGTTTTCTCTCGGCGAGGTCCGGGTCTCCACCAGCCGCCCCCAGGACCCGCTGAATCCCGCAGCCACCACCATCAGCAGCGAGGACATGCAGCGCTTCAACCGCGACACGGTTGGCCAGGCACTCAACCTGCTGCCCGGGGTCAGCGTCTCCAACAACATGCGCAACGAACAGACCATCAGCGTGCGGGGGTTCGACGGCCGCCGAACTCCGCTGTTCCTCGATGGGATTCCCGTCTACGTGCCTTACGACGGCCAGGTGGATTTCGGCCGCTTCCTGACCTTTGATCTCTCCGAGATCGAGGTATCCAAGGGCTTTTCATCGATCGCGCTCGGCGCCAACACCATGGGTGGAGCCATCAATCTGGTCACGCGCAAGCCGCAAACTACGCTGGAGGCCCGCGGCCAGGCAGGCATCGCCTCCGGTGGCGGACGCACGCTGTCGGCCCAACTGGGCACCAACCAGGGGCCATGGTACCTGCAGGCCAGCATGGCCACGGCCTCGGCCGACAGCTACCCACTGCCGCACGACTTCACCCCCACTGCGCTCGAAGACGGTGGGCGACGCAACAACGCGGACCGGCATGACCAGCAGATCTCGCTCAAGATCGGCCTGACTCCGGGTGGCAGCGACGAATACGCGCTGGCCATCCGCCAGCAGCGCGGCGAAAAAGGCCAGCCACCCAACACCCACCCGGCAGCCACTCCGCTGAACTTCTGGCGCTGGCCCCAGTACGACAAGGACAGCCTGTACTTCATTGCCGACAAAGGGCTCGGCGCCACCGAGCGGCTCAAGGTGCGCCTGTTCCACGACACCTATGCCTACCAGCTGTCCTGTTTCACCAACGACCGCTACAGCGTGGGCCGCAACTGCCAGTTTGGCACCCCTGCCGCACCGCAGTTTCTGCTGGACGATACGGTCGAAGGCGGCTCGGTGGTGCTGGAAAGCACACGCTTCACCGGCCATGTGGTTCGGCTGGCCTACCACCTGAAAACCGACACCCACGACGAACACACTACAGGCCCCACCACGACCTACCGCGACCGGACCCGCTCCTTCGGCATCGAGGACACCGTGCACCTGTCGGATCGATTCGATCTGGCACTGTCGCTCGGCCGTGATTCCGCCACCGCACTCACTGCCGGCAACTACGGCAACCCGGCAGACCAGGCAGCTACCCAGGCCCAGGCAGGCCTGTTCTACCGCGCCGAAAACGACCTGCAGCTCTACACAACCCTGGCGCGCAAAACCCGTTTCCCGAGCATCCGGGAACGCTTCTCGCAACAGGTCGGCACCCAGGGAGGCATGCTGCCGGGCATAGCCAACCCCGATCTGCGGGCAGAAACCGCGCGCCATCTGGAACTGGGCGCCAAAAAGCGCTACCAGGCCTGGGCTTTCGAAGGCGCGCTGTTCCGCTCGCTGATCGACGACAGCATCCAGTCCGTCACATTCCAGTCGGGGGGCCGTATGGTGGGCCAGTTGCGCAATGCAGGCCAGGCCGTCAGCGAAGGAGCCGAGTTGACGGCTCGCTACAGCGCAGCCGGGCTGGAAGCCGGCGGCAGCCTCACCCACCTCGAGCGGCGCAACCGCGACACACCGGCCATTCCGGCAACCGACACGCCGCGCAACAAGCTGTTCGCCTTTGCGGACTACGCCCTCGCACCGGGCTGGCGTACCGTGGCTGCGCTGGAGGCCGAAAACGGCCGTACTGTGGCCACAGCCACCAACCGCAGCGTGTACATGCAGGCCGGCAGCTTCGCATTGCTGCACCTGAAACTGGTGGCCAGCCTGGCCCAAGGGCTGGCGCTGGAATTCGGCGCCAACAACGCCACCGACCGCCGCGTTGTGCTGATGGATGGCCTGCCCCAGGCCGGCCGTACGCTATTCGCCAACCTGCAGTTCCGGCTATGAGCACACCGCATATCTGCCGCGTGCCCCAGGTGCTGGCGCTGTTGATGGCCCTGCTCACGGCGGCTCCAGCCTGGCCACAGGCACCTGCGCCATCCACGCCGGAGGTCGTTCGGGTCGTGGTGGTGGGCGGCCTGGTCATGAGTGGTTTCTGGGCCCGTTTTGCCCGCCATATCGAGGCGGCCACAGGCGTCCAGATTGCGCTGGTTGCCAGTGGCCCGAAGGAAGTGATCGTGCCCCCGTTCGTGGACAGGAAGGCCGACCTCCTGTTCATCCATGGGAGTGACGAGGTGATGGCACTGCTGGCCGATGGACAGGCGGGCCGCATCACCGCCTGGGGTGCAAACGAGCATGTGGTCATTGGCCCGGCAGACGATCCGGCCGGTGTACGGCAGGCGCGCGACGGTGCAGACGCACTGCAGCGCATCGCAGCCCACCAGGCTCCCTTCGTCGCATTCGACGATCCCGGCAGCCATGCCATCGTGCAGAAACTCTGGCGCACCATCGGCGCCCGGCCACCGTCGGGGCCCTGGCGATTGCGCGATGAAGCGGGCCGCGCCCAGGAAGTGATCGCGTTCGCCGCCACCCGCCAAGCCTATGTGGTGGCAGGCCACATTCCGTTTGCCTTCGGCAAGATGCAGGGACCCGGCCTGGCCGTGCTGCTGCATGGCGACCCCGCCATGCGCAGGCCCTATGTGGCGGTTGAACAGCCTGGCGCCGCCGCATGGGCCTGTCGCCCCGAAGAAGCCAGCGCCACACGGCGGGTCGCCGCCTACGTTGCCTCGCCCGCCGGCCAACAGGCGGTCGACCAGGCCGGCAAAGATGCGCGTGGGCGCTGGATATTTCCGCTGCCCGCAGCCACCCCGCCAACTCTGCCGCGGTAGGGTTGAGGGGCCTTGTGGGTTTTTCACGACGCGCATACCATCGCCGGGATTTCCCTGCCCGCGGATCATCCGTATCTATATATACTTTTATATATAGCGAAGCATGCCATTCATTCCGTCTATAGGAGCATCACCCATGCCGACCCTGCATCGCCATCTGGTTCTTCTGGTCACCTTAACCGCGGCAGCGGCGGCGCATGCCCAGAGCAGTGTCACGCTGTTCGGGGTAGTCGACACCAGCTTCACCCGCGATGGAGGCTCGATCGCCAGCGTGTCCGGTCTGGGCAACGGTAACAACGCCAGCAGCCGCTTGGGTTTCCGCGGCATCGAAGACCTTGGTGGTGGGCTGAAAGCCGGTTTCTGGCTGGAAGCCGGTGTCAGCAGCGACAGCGGTGTCGGCTCCACCAACACGAGCACGGACAACGTGACCGCCAGTACCGTGGCCAATTCGCTGCAGTTTGGCCGGCGCGCCACCGTCAGCCTGATCGGCAATTTCGGTGAGGTCCGGCTGGGCCGTGATTTCACGCCCGCCTATATCAACGAAACCTACGGTCCCTTCGGCACCACCAGTGTCGGCACCGATGTGCTGCTGCAGGCGAACCTGATCGGCCAGACGCAATTCCGCAGTTCCAACGGCATCCACTACTTCACCCCCGCACTGGGCGGCTTCTATGGCCATGTCCACTACGCGTTCGGCGAACAGCCTTCCACACCGGCGGTGACCGAAGACAACGGCAATTACCTCGGGCTGCGGCTGGGCTACAAGGGCGGCCCGGTGGATGTGGCGCTGGCCTGGGGCCGGCTCGACATTACCCGCACCCTGCCGGCAGGACTCAGCAACGACCGCAGCGTGGTGTCGCTGGCTGGCAGCTACGATCTCGGCAGCGTGAAGCTGAGCGCGGAATACCAGCGGCAGCAAATCGACAACACCGTCAATGCCGGCTTCGGCAACGGTGGCACGGCATCGGCCGGGCGCGATACCGAAAGCACCGGCTTCTCGCTTGGCGCCCTCATTCCGGTGGGGGCAGGCCAGATCAAGGTGGCGTACAGCCGCATCGAGATCGAAAACGGCCACGGCATTGGCACCGAACCCCGTGCAGCCAAGTTCGCCATCGGCTATGTACACAACCTGTCCAAGCGCACCGCGCTCTACACCTCCGTGGCGCGCCTGAAAAACGCCAATGGCACCCCTCTGGGCGCCACCCTCACCGCAGCTGCAGGGCGCGTAGCCGGCATCAGCGGCGCATCGACTGCGGCCAACACGTCATCCACCGGCTTCGAGGCAGGATTGCGCCACAGCTTCTGATTTCCGCCAGGCCGCCCCAAAAACGCGGGCCACTCCCGCCGGCCAGGCGCCATAAAGAACGCCACCGCGCCTTCGGCCGGTGGCGTTTTTCCGGGTGGGGCTCCCATCCCTCTGCCGACGCACGCCTGATTGTTGTTATGCCCCGCACGCCACCGAAAATCCCGCGCATTGCAGCCCGCCATCTGCATGCCCTGCTGGGCGGCATTCCGTTACCGCAGGCGCAGCACCGGGCCGTGTCGCGTACCGCAGGACACACCACCCATATCTGGGTCATCAACATCTTCACCGGCCCCGCTTCCGCTGGCGCCTTCCCCGCAATAGCTCCGGCAGCGGACGGCCTCACGCCAATCGCCAGCCCCGGAGTTGCACCACCGCCCCCCTGGACGGCATCTCCGCCGCCAGAAGAAGCCGGAAATGATGACCCGCTCAGTGTCCTTGCGCGCACAGCCATCCGCACCGCAATTGCCAGCCATTCGCCGACCTCCACCCGGCCCGCCTGGGCCACGCTGGGCCTCCCCGCCTGGGAGTTCAACAGCCTGCGCGACGCTCTGGGCAGCGACACCATGGGCGCCAATACCGCCGACGCCAACACGCCAACCGATGCGCCTGCGGAAACGGCTTCGGCTTTGCTGGAATGGTTGTGGTCATTTCGTGGCAGCGACTCCGCGCTCACACGGGCGGTTTGCGCGGCATTGGCCTGCGCCAGCCTGCGCCCGCGCCACCTCTGGGAGGAACTCGGCTTAGCCGGGCGCGATCCGCTGAACCGGTTGCTGGCGGGTCATCTGCACGCGCTGTACCGCCGCAACCTCACCCATATGGGCTGGAAAAAATTCATTCTGCTGCAATACGCAGCCGCCAGCACCGCCGCCCGCGCGGGTGTGCCCGTCGTGCCTCCGCGTTAGCCCGCCGCCAGCGGCTGATGCTCAATCGAAAGTCGCAAGGATCACGCTTTCGGTCGAAAAGCTGGCAAAAGCGGCGTGCCCTGTGCACAGGCCGTGTTGCGCCACCAGGGTGTTCGCCATGGACGCCACCACAATCCGCCCGTTGGGGGTGGTCAGGCTCACCTGGGTACTGGCCGCGCCGGGTGGCTGCATGTCCGTGATGGTACCGGCCAGCACATTGCGCGCCGCACTGCGCCGCTGCGGCCGGGGTGACACCAGAACCCAGGGCGCCTTGACCAGTGCATAGGCCTCCGACCCCACCGCAAGCCCCATGTTCTCCACGGAGGCGGGCGTGATGGCAGCCACGATGGCATCGCCGCCAGCCAATGCGAGCCGCACATCGACCATGCCACCCGCATCCTCCAGCGCCGCCACCGTGCCCACGAACTGGTTGCGTGCACTGGTCCGGACCGACATCCGCCGAATCAGGGTCCGCAGCGAATCCGGCTGGTCTGCAGCCTGGCTGCTGCCGGCGGGTGTCACCGCAAGCTGGTTCAGGATGTCCTGTTGCGAACTCTCCATGGCGCGGTAGAGCGCAATGATCTCCCGGCCATGGTCGGTGAGCTGGGTACCTCCCCCATGGCGCCCGCCCGTGGTGCGCACGACCAATGGAGCTTCGGAAAGATTGTTCATCGCATCCAGCGCATCCCATGCGGCCTTGTACGACAACGGAACATCCTTGGCTGCGCGGCTCAGGGAGCCATGAACGCCAATCGCCTCGAGCAAACGGATGCGCGGCTCGCCAAAATACCCGCCCCGAGCGGTTTCAAACGCGATCTTGCCAACCAGCGGACGAATCTTCCTAGATTTCATACACGAACAATAGCAGAGCCGCAGAGCCGGCCCGCCCTGCCATTTTCGGATTCGTGGTTTGCAAGTGTTTCGTTATGTTGTATACTATACAACGATAAGGGATGTGTTCATAGTTCAAAGGGGTTGCCGCAAGGCGGCCCCTTTTTTTATGGTTTGTGGCACATGTGGCGCAGGCAAGGCGCCGGGAGCGCCGGTCCTACACCACCGCCAGCACGATGCTGGCCGCAGGCACCGCCAGGGTGACCGGAGACCCCATCTCCAGCTCCAGTGCGCGGCGCGCATCGGTGGTCATGATGGTGGTGACGTGCCGCCCCGCGGCACCCTCAAGCTGCACCACCACCTCGGCACTCACCGGGCCATCGTGCACACGCGACACCCTGCCGCGCAAATGGTTGCTGGCACTGCTCAGGCCCGACCACCCCGCCATCACCAGCACCGACGAGGCCATTACCAGTGCAACCACCGGAACCCCGAAAGCCAGCTCCAGCTGCTCCACCGCAGCCACCGTGACCTGCGCCACCAGGGTTTGCGCATCATCCAGCTCCAGCACCACCTGCGCATTGACAACACCCCGTTCGACGCTCCGGACCGTGCAATAGAACTGGTTACGGGCACTGGTGCGCACCAGCAGCCGGCGCAACAGCCCGGCTTCGGCGCCCAACTGCGGCACGGCCAGCCCATCTGCCGCTGCCTGGGAGGCCTGCGCCACGGCCCGGTACAGCTGTACCAGCCGGCGGCCGTCATCGGTCAGCCGGCTACCACCGCCCTGCGAACCGCCGACCGTGCGGTCCACCAGCGGACGCTCGGCGAGGTTGTTCATGTCGTCCACCGCATCCCATGCCGACTTGTACGACAGGGGAACCCGTTTCGCCGCCTGGGCAATGGAACCATACTGGTCAATTGCCTCCAGCAGCCGCACACGGGTTTCTCCCAGCAGCGGCCCCACGCCGTTGTCCAGCGTAACACGGGCTTTCAGACGCGACGGGTCGGTGTACACGGGTGCGATCGGGAGTATTTCACCGCTATATTATCAACTACATATCGTTGCGCATTGCTCCCTGGCCAGCCGCTGCTGGCAGCGGTGAAGGCGGATGCACGGGTTCGCGCCCGGACCAATGCCTGCCATGCCACCGCAGGCAGCGACTGCATGGCGTCAGAGGCCAGTGCCATAGCAGGCGGCGTACTGATCGCATGCACCACAGCGCGGTGGGCGCAGATCGGCATGGCCCAACACCGTCCCGACTTCCTGGTAGAGGAACCGCTTCCATTTCAGGTCATGCACATTGCGCTCCACCAGTGCCGGGAAGTACCCCTCCAGCAGGCTGCGCACGTCGTCGCGGCCGTCAAAGCCCAGGTCTTGCCACAGATGACGGGAGCCGAAAGTGGCACAAGCCACCGCGGCAGCAACCGCATGTGTCAGTGGCGCATCCTGGCGGCGGTGGCGCCACATCCATGCCAGCAGATGGGGATAGGGAAAGCCCGGCAGCGGCGGCACAAGCGCACTGCCGTCCGGTGGTGCAGGCTGCAGGCAAGCCAGGCCGGTCGCAGCGTGCAGCTCCGCCAGCCCCTCCGCCGGCAGGCCAAGCGTGCCGGCAAATCCAGGCAGCACCCCTTGCCGGGCCAGCAGGCGAACATGCCAGATCGCCCGGGCCGACAGATCGGCCAGCCGCAACGCCACCGCATCGGGCAGGCGCTCACGCCCCGTACTTTTCGGGCGCGGTGGCAAGGCCATGTTTCAGTTCAGCGGATAGATGCGCACGGCATTCGGCGCGCGGGCGAGATCCGTGCTGTGCACCACGACGAACAGCCGGCGATTGCCGGCATCGACCGCGATGCCACGGATCTGCAGCAGCCCCGGCGCGGCAACCGTGTTGATGTTATCCAGCTGCGTCACCACGCCCGCCGGCGAAACCCGGTACAGCTTGCCGCCGCGGCCGCCGACATACAGGTTGCCATCCGGCCCGGCCGTCAGCAAATCGAGGTTGTCGTTGGCGGGCACGCTGAGGTCGGCCGTGAAGGTGGCGACCAGCGTCCCCTGGGCCGCCGTGCGCGGCGTGGCCAGTACTGCGTCGAGCGGAAACGACAGCAGCTTGCCGGTGGTCTGGTCGGAAACATACAGCGTGCGCCCCACCACCGCCACCCCCACCGGTTTGCTCAGTCCCGTGACGAGCTGGCGCTCGCTGGCATTGACGCCATTGACCGTCAACAGGCTCACATTCCCGTTGGTGCTGCTGGCGTTCGGGCTGGGCGGTACGGTAAACCAGCTGGTGAGCAGCTCGCCGGCACCGGTCACGGTCATGGCAATGCGGCGGCGAACGGGATCGAGGCCGCCGAGATTGGTGGCCACGCGGGTGGCGTTGACGGTCATAATCGTGCCGGCGTTGCCGAAGCCGAAGCGGGCGGTGTAGAAAGTGCGGTCCGCGGCGCGGGTGAGCTCCCCGATCGATACCTGTGAAGGCGTGGCTGCCGGCAACAAAGGCGGCAGGCTGGCGTAAGCAGAGAAACTGGTCTTGCCGTCGCCATCCCACACCAGGAGGCTGTTGGTGTTGTCATCCGTGAGATACAACTGGGCTTCCCCACTGTCCCAGTAGATGCCGTTGGCATCGGCCGAGAGTGCGATATAGGTGGGGCCGCGGTCAATCACCGGGCCGCTGCCGTTACCGCCGCATGCGGCCAGCACGCCTGCCAGCACAGCGGCCGCCAGCACACGGCCGGCCACCGCCAACCGGAAGTGAAGCGCCGTCCGGACAGCGGCGCCCGGAAGAATGGGGGAAGCGGGCCGTAGCAACATGTTTTCTCCTCATTGCGTTCAACACCTGACCCAGCAGGGCAATTGTGGCTGCCTAGCCTGCCATTCGTAATATACTTTACTACACACCGAAAGGTGATCGCCAATCTCCGCAACGCCAACCAGTGAGGTATTTCCCATGCGCACGCCCCTGCTTCCATTTTTTCGCCATGCACTCGCCGGCCTGATCGCACTGGCATGTGCCAGCGCGCACGCCGATGAAGTGCAGGTTGCGGTGGCCGCCAACTTTGCGGGGCCGATGAAGGCGATTGCAGCGGTGTTCGAGAAAACCACCGGCCACAAGGCCGAGCTGATCACCGGCGCAACCGGCAAGTTCTACGCGCAGATCAAGAGCGGCGCACCGTTCGACGTCTTCCTGTCGGCCGACAACGAAACCCCCGCCAAGCTGGAGCAGGAAGGCCTGGCCGTCAAGGGCAGCCGCTTCACCTATGCCACCGGCAAACTGGTGCTGTGGTCGGCCAATGCCAACCTGGTGGATGGCAAGGGCGACGTGCTGAAAAAGGGCGATTTCAAGAAGCTCGCCATTGCCAACCCCAAGGTGGCGCCCTATGGCGCAGCCGCTGTGGAAACCATGACCAAGCTGGGCCTGCTGGACGCCATCACGCCCAAGCTGGTACAGGGCGAAAGCATTGGCCAGACCTTCAGCTTCATTTCCACCGGCAATGCCGAGCTGGGCTTCGTGGCGCTGTCGCAGGTGCTCGAAGGTGGCAAGCTCAAGGCCGGTTCGGCCTGGACGGTGCCGGCCACGCTGCATGCCCCCATCGTGCAGGATGCCGTAGTATTGGCACGTGGCAAGGACAACAAGGCGGCTGCGGAACTGATCGCGCTGCTCAAGTCCGACCGGATCAAGGACCTGATCCGGTCCTACGGCTACGACCTCTGACCCTTTCTCCAACCCGGATCTGGATGGCATGCTCAGTGACGCGAATATTGGCGCCATCGCGCTCACCCTCAAGCTGGCCGGGCTGACGACTTTCATTCTGCTGCTGGTGGGCACCCCCATCGCATGGTGGCTGGCGCGCACCCGCTCATGGCTCAAAGGCCCGGTGGGCGCACTGGTGGCGCTGCCCTTCGTGCTGCCCCCCTCGGTGCTCGGCTTCTACCTGCTGGTGGCGATGGGGCCCAACGGGCCGCTGGGCCAGGTCACGCAGTCGCTGGGCTGGGGCGTGTTGCCCTTCACCTTCTGGGGCCTGCTGGTGGCTTCGGTGTTCTATTCCCTGCCCTTCGTGGTGCAGCCCATCCAGAACGCCTTCGAGGCGCTGGGCGATCGCCCTCTGGAAGCTGCGGCCACGCTGCGCGCCTCGCCGCTCGACACCTTTTTCAGCGTGGTGTTGCCCCTGGCAAAACCGGGCTATCTCACCGCCACCGTGATGGGTTTCGCCCACACGGTGGGTGAATTCGGTGTGGTGCTGATGGTGGGTGGCAACATTCCCAACCAGACCCGGGTGGTGTCGGTACAGATCTATGACCATGTCGAGGCGCTGGAATATGCCGATGCGCACCGGCTGGCCGCCATCATGCTGATCTTCTCGTTCACGGTGCTGCTGGCGCTGTATGTACTCAATCCCACGGGGCGTCGCAAGACGGCCGCCGCATGAGCAGCGCGGGCGGCGTCCAGGCGCGCTTCCAGCTCGACTACCCCGGCTTCTCGCTCGATGTCGATCTGGCCTTGCCCGGCTCGGGCGTTACGGCACTGTTTGGCCATTCAGGGTCCGGCAAGACCACCATCCTGCGGCTGATGGCCGGGCTGGAGCGCTCGGCGCGGGGTGCGCTGCACATCAATGGCGAACCCTGGCAGGACGACACCCGCCAGCTGTTTCTGCCAACCCACCGGCGCGACCTGGGCTATGTCTTCCAGGAAGCCAGCCTGTTCACCCACCTGACCGTGGAACGCAACCTGGTCTACGGCATGAAACGGGTGCCGGCCGCGCAACGCCAGGTCTCGCTGAACGATGCAGTGGAACTGCTCGGCATCGGGCACCTGCGCCAGCGCATGCCCGCCACGCTTTCGGGTGGTGAGCGCCAGCGGGTGGCGATTGCCCGCGCGCTCGCCACCAGCCCCCGCATCCTGCTGATGGACGAACCGCTGGCGGCGCTCGATCTCAAGCGCAAGGAAGAAATCCTGCCCTACCTGCAGCGGCTGCACGACGAGCTGAAAATCCCCGTGGTGTACGTAACGCACGCACCCGATGAGGTGGCGCGCCTGGCAGACCATCTGGTGCTGCTGGAGGCAGGCCGCGTGGTGGCGCAGGGGCCGATGGCCGAACTGCTGACGCGGACGGATTTGCCCATGGCCCATGGAGACGCCGCCAGCGCGCTGATCACCGCACGCGTCAGTGGGCACGACGCCGCATACCAGCTCAGCTATGCCGACTTCGCCGGTGGCCGCCTGAGCCTGACGCTCGGCCCCCCGGCCATGCAGGGCCATGCTGCAGAGGGCCGCACGCTGCGCATCCGAGTCCAGGCGCGCGACGTCAGCCTGACGCTGGAAAACCAGCAGTGCACCAGCATCCTGAACATCCTGCCCGTCACCGTGACCGACATCTCCGACGACAGCCCCGGTCAGGTGATGGTGGGCGTGGACGCAGGCGGCACCCGCCTGCTGGCCCGCATCACCCGCAAATCGGCCGATGCCCTGGCGCTCGCGCCGGGCAAGGCCGTGTATGCGCAGGTCAAGGGCGTTGCAGTGGTCGGCTAGGGAAGCAGGACCTCGATCTTCTGCAGCCAGCGGACATGGCGCGGGCCGGGCCGGATATCCTGCAGTGAACGCAGCGCCGGCAGGCCATCGGTGTCGAGCAGTTCGTCGCTGCCATGGCGCAATACCAGCACCACACCATCGCCGAGGCTGCTGTTGTACAGCTCGCCCCACGAAAAGCTGGCCTGGTAGCCATCCCGCGCGGTGAGCAGCACCACCGCCTTGCGCACGGCACGGCGGTCGGCCAGCAGCCCCGCCTGGTCGAGCAGGGTGCGCAACGGCACGCCCTGGTACTGCACCGTCAGCGTGGCTTCCTTGCCGTCCTGCACAACGGTGCGGTTTTCGGCGTACGCCTTGCGCGGCAGGGCCAGCAGCTGGGCACGGTCCAGCGCCAGCGGCTGCTGTACCGCCCCCACCACAGTGAGCAGGGCGGGGGCCGGTGCCGACCGGGCCAGCTCCGGTATGCCGGCCAGCAGCACCAACAGCGCCGCCACACCCCTCCAGCCGCGCAGCCGGGGCATTGCCATGGCCTTCATGGCAGCGTGAATCCGAGGCGCTGGAACACGGCCTGTGCCGCTGGCGCACGCAACGCGTCGGCCAGCGCCTGCGCGGCTGCGGGAGCGCCATCGCGCACCGTCAGCGCATACGCAGCGGTCACCTGCAGGTCGGGGGGTATGTCGAACACCTGCAAGGCCGGAAGTTCCCGCTGTGCCGCCACTGCATTGGTGCAATAGGTCAGAAAAACGTCGGCCCGGCCCTGTTCCAGATGCCACGCATAGGCGCTCCGACCCGCCGGAGGGCGCGGCGAATCGCTGGCGCCGGTGAGCTGCAGGGCTTTGCCGGACAAGGTGGCCCCGGCACCTGGCCGCAGGACCTCGGCCCGGCGGAAAAGCTCCCAGGCGTAATCCCCCGACGGGTCCGCTCCGGGGGTCGAGGTGGCCAGGCGCAGCGTGGGTTGCAGCAGCAGCGCCAGCAGCCCGTCTGCCGGAATCTGCACGGCCGGCGTGGCCAGCACACACAACCGGTTGCGCACAAAGACCACCGGGGCACCCCATCCACCGGCGCGGGCCAGTTTCTGCGGATGTTCGGTGTCGGCAGAGGCAAATACCTGCGCCGGGGCACCGCTTTCGATGCGCTGGCGCAATACCCCGGAGGGGCCGAATTCCGATACCGTCCGGCTGCCGGTGGCGGACGCATGGGCCGTGGCAATGGCGGTCAGCGCCTCGCGCAAACTGCCTGCGGCATACAGCACCACGGGTGCGTCGTCGGCCGCCCGGGCCGGTGCGCTCGCAGCAGCAGCGCCAAGCAGGCCGGCCATCGCCATCAGGAGCCAGCGTCGATTGCGCGACATGGGAGCAGACCCGTCACTTGGTGGCGTTGGGGAAGAACAGCTGTTCGCCGCCGATCTTGTAGCTGGCAATCGCGGCCTGGCCCGGCGCCGACACCACCCAGTCGACAAACTTCTGCGCCTCGGCCACCTTCACGTGCGGATGCTTGGCGGGGTTGACCACCATCACACCGTACTGGTTGAACAGCCGGGAATCGCCTTCGACGAGGATGGCCAGATCGGCCCGGTTCTTGAAGCTGAGCCAGGTGCCACGGTCTGCCAGCACATAGGCGCCGGTGGATGCGGCCACATTGAGCGCCGGGCCCATGCCACAACCACACTCCTTGTAGCCGCTGCCCTTGCCGCCCTCGCCCACCGCGGTTTTCCAGTACCGCAGCTCAGCTGCATGGGTGCCGCTCTTGTCCCCCCGCGAAACAAACGGTCCATTGGCGGCGGCGAGCTTCTTCAGCGCTTCCACGATATCCTTTCCCTTGGTGGCGGCCGGATCGGCGGCCGGCCCCACCAGCACGAAATCGTTGTACATCACCGGCAGGCGCTTGAGGCCAAAGCCTTCCGCCACGAATTTCTCCTCGGCTGCCTGGTCATGCACGAACACCACGTCGGCATCGCCACGCCGGGCCATGTCGAGCGCCTGCCCGGTTCCCAGCGCCACCACCTTGATGTCGATCCCGCTGGCTTTGCGGAACTCTGGCAGGAGGGTGCCAAACAGGCCGGATTGCTCGGTCGAGGTGGTCGATGACATCACGATGCCCTGCGCGGAAGCTCCCCATGACGCTACTGAAAATATAGCTACAAATGCATATTTGACGCTGGCCACACGGCTAAAACACTTAAAAAACATCATGCGAGCTCTCCTTTAACGAACAAATGGGCTGCGGGATAGGCCTGCTGCAGCAGCGGCCCGTGGAAAAAATCACCGGCAGGCAGGTCGGCCAGCACCCGGCCATGCTCGAGGTACACCACCCGGCTGGCCAGCCGCTTGACCTGCCCGAGGTTGTGGCTGGCGAACACCAGGCTCAGCCCGCGCCCGTCGGCGCCGGCTGCGAATTCATCCATCAGCGCCTCGACTTCGCGCTTGGCATGGGGGTCCAGGCTGGCGGTCGGCTCGTCGAGCAGCAGCACGTCCGGCCGCAGCGCCCAGGCCCGCGCCAGCGCCAGCCGCTGCTGCTGGCCGCCCGACAGCGTGCGCGCATTGCGCCCGGCAAGGTCCAGCAGCCCCACCCGCTCCAGCGCATGCAGCGCCTGGGCACGGGCGTTCTTCCAGCAGGCTCCGTCGAGCCACAGGCCCAGCGCCACATTGTTCTGCGCGGACATGCGCAGCATGTGGGGCCGCTGGAACAGCATGGCCTGGCGCGCCGCCTGGTCGCGGTGGAACACCCCGGCACTCGGTGCGGTAAGGCCGTGCAGCAAACGCAGCAGCGTGCTCTTGCCGCTGCCGTTGGCCCCCACCAGCGCCACCCGCTCGCCGGCCCGGATCTGCAACGCGACCTCGTGCAGCGCCCGCACGCGGCCATAGGCCACGCCCACGCCCTGCAGCGAAAACTGGAAACTCATGCCCCCACCCCAGCCACCATCGCCCCGGTTCCGCCGTCAATGCCTTCGCGCCAGCGCCGCAGCAGCGCGATCACGCTGTTGAGCACCAGCACCACCGCCAGCAACACCAGGCCCAGCGCCAGTGCCAGCGGCAGATCGCCCTTGCTGGTTTCCAGCGCGATGGCAGTGGTGATCACGCGGGTGAAGCCGTCGATATTGCCCCCCACGATCATCACGGCCCCCACTTCCGACACCGCGCGGCCAAAGGCGGCAATCAGCACCGTGAGCAGCGCATAGCGCTCGTCCCAGGCCAGCAGCAGGCTGCGCAGCCAGGCGCCCGCGCCGAGCGAGCGCAGCTGCTCGCCATGGGCGCGCTCGGCGTCTTCCACAGCCTGGCGCGTCAGTGCGGTGAGCACCGGCAGGATCAGGATGGCCTGGGCGATCACCATCGCCTTGAACGAAAACAGCCAGCCCAGAAAACCCAGGGGCCCCGAGCGCGAGAGCACCAGGTACACCACCAGCCCCACCACCACGGAAGGCAGCGCCAGCAGCGTGTTGAGCACGGTGAGCAGGCCGTCGCGGCCGGCAAAACGCGCCACCCCCAGCCAGGCTCCCAGCGCCAGCCCCAGCCCGCCGGCCAACGCCAGCGCAACCGCGCTCACCGCCAGCGAACGGCCAACGATGGCCAGGAGCTGCGGATCAAGCGACGCGATGAGGCGCAGCGCCGTGGCAATGCTTTCGGTAATGGAGTGCATGAACCGTTGTATCGTAGACGGGTACCCGATTCACGAACATATGAACTCACGTGCATAAGATCGCACTCCATTACGCACTGACCCCTCCCGTGGCGGGCGCTTCCCCGCTGATCCGCAATCCGCTGCTCGACATGCTGCATGCGGTGCAGGAGCAGGGGTCCATCTCGGCTGCCGCCCGGGAAATGGGGCTGTCGTACCGCCATGTCTGGGGGGAACTGCGGCGCTGGGAACAGGAACTGGGCGGTGAACTGCTGGTGTGGGAGAAGGGCCAGTCGGCCCGGCTCAGTCCCTTTGGCGACAAGCTGCTGTGGGCCGAGCGCCAGGCCCAGGCCCGGCTGGCGCCGCAGATAGAAGCCCTGCGCGCCGACCTGGAGCGCGCCTTCGCGGTGGCCTTCGATCCCGGTGCCCACGTGGTCACGCTGTACGCCAGCCACGACGACGCCCTCACCGCACTGCGCGAGCACGCCACCCGGGCCGCGCAGCTGCACCTCGACGTGCGTTTTACCGGCAGCGTGGATGCGATCAGCGCACTCAACGAAGGCCGCTGCACCATGGCCGGTTTTCACACGCTGGTACAGCCCGCACGCGACTCGCTGGCCGCGCGCACCTACCGGCCGCTGCTCAAGCCCGGCCTGCACAAGGTCATTGGCTTCGCGCGGCGTGACCAGGGCCTCATCGTGGCCCGCGGCAACCCGCTGGGGCTGCATGCGCTGGCCGACCTCTGCCGGCCCGATGTGCGTTTCGTCAACCGGACGCTGGGCACCGGCACCCGGCTGGTGCTCGACGAACTGCTGCAGCGCGACGGCCTGGCGCCGGAGCAGATCCGGGGCTACCACGGCCATGCCGAGCCTTCCCACGCCGCGGTGGCGCAATCGGTGGCCGCCGGCAGCGCCGACGCGGGGCTGGGCATTGCCTCCGCCGCACAGGCAAAGGGGCTCGATTTCGTGCCGCTGGTACAGGAGCGCTACCACCTGGTCTGCCTGAAGGCCGCACTGGCGCAGCCGGCCATCCAGTCGCTGCTGCAGGTGCTGCAGCAGCCGGCCTGGCACCACCAGCTGGGCACCATTGCCGGCTATGTGCCCGACCAGTGTGGCAGCGTGCTGCCATTGAGCCGCGAACTGCCCTGGTGGCATTTCCAGCGCGCCGGCAGGGCCGTGGCCACCGCCGCATAGCCGGGCTGGCGCGCCCCTGCGCTACAGCGCGCAGGAACGGAAGCCGCAGAAATGTGTGTCGTCCGCCGGCAGCGCGAAGCCGCGGAATTTCGGGTGGCGCATGCGGGCGCGGGTGGCAAACGATGCCCCGCGCAGCACCCGCGCATGGCCCCAGAACGGCGCCACCAGATCCTGCGCGGGCCCCGGCCGGTAGCCGGGATACGGGTGCAGGGTGGAGGCCGTCCACTCCCAGACATCGCCCCAATGGAAGCCGCGCCGGCCCGCGGTGCAGGCCGCGAGTTCCCATTCCACCTCGGTCGGCAGGCGGCGCCCGGCCCAGCGGCACCAGGCATCGGCCTCCCACCAGCTCAGGTGCATCACCGGCTGCAATCCCGCCAGCCGCACCGGCTGGCCAAAACGGGTCTGCAGCACCGCACCGCTGGCCACGCCGATCTGTGTGACATGCCGCGGCGCGCGGCGGCCCTCGTGCAGGCCCGCGCGCTGCAGCCAGGCCCAGCCGGCCGGGTGCCACAGCTCCTGCCGGTCGTAGCCGCTGTCGTCGACAAACTCCACATACTGGGCCCAGCTGACCGGCAGCGCATCGATCTCACCCTCAGGCACGTCCACCGTGTGCACCGCCATTTCCTCGTCCCATGCAAAACCGGGAGCATCGCCGGGCAGCCCCAGCGTCCAGCGGGTGGCAGGCAACACCACCGGCGGGCGGGCCGCCAGCACCGGCGGCTGGGACAGTGGCAATGCCACGCCCTGCGCCTGCGCCGCGCGCACCAGCTGCTCGCTGCAATGGTCTTCATGGAACAGCGCCAGGCGAAACGCATACAGCGTGGCATCGGTATCGGCGGTCTTGTCGAGCAGCGACAGCGTTCCCTCGAGCACATCGAGCAGGTAGGCGCGCACCCGCGCGATGCCGGGCAGCGCCAGCTGCCAGCGCTCGGCGGGTGCGCTCTGCGCCGGGTCCCACCAGGCATCGGCATGGGCCTCGATGGAGCCGAGCGGCGTGGCAGTGGGGTCGCCGTGCAGGCCCCGGGCGCGCTGCGGGTTGCGGCCAATCCAGCGTTCCTGGAACCAGCCCACGTGGCCAGCAGTCCACAGCAGCGGGGCGAGGTAGTGGTGCGGCAGATCATCGGCGGCGGGCCGCTCCAGCGCGTCGCCCAGACGGGCCAGCAAATCCAGCGTGTGGTTGCGCGCGTCGAGCAGCGCCAGCGACAGCAGCCCGCCACCGGCGCGGCGGATCTCGAATGCGTCGGCCAATGCCACGCTGGGCGGGGTGGAGGTCGGCATGGAATTCAGCGCAGCAGGGGCAACAGGCCGTCGGCAACCTGCGGAAAACGCAGGCGCAGCCGCAGCTCGTGCTGCAGGCGGTGCGTATCGAGCCGGCGCGATTCCCCCATGAAGCTCAGCAGCACCAGCGGCAACTGCTCCTGGGCCGTGCTGCGCGGCACACGGGGCGGGCGGGGCAGCCCGTACAGGTCGGCGGCGAGATCGAAATAGTCGCCCATCTTCAGGTCGGAGGCATCGGCCACGTTGTACACCCGCTGCGGCCGGCCACGCCACAGCGCAGCCATGCAGGCGCGGGCCAGGTCGTCGGCATGGATGTGGTTGGTGTACACGTCATCGGCGGCGTCCAGCACCGGCGTTCCCTTGAGCAGGCGCTCGCGCGGCGTGCCTCCGGCGCGGTCGGGCGCATAGATGCCGGGAATACGCAGGATGCTGGCCCGCAAAGGCCCGCCGGCACGCGCCACACGGGCCGTGAAGCGCACCGCCTGCTCTGCCGCAACCCGGCGCCATGCACGGGCCGTGGCGGGCTGGAGCGGGCGGGTTTCCGCCACCCGGGCACCGCCGCAGTCACCATAGACCCCGCTGGTGGAGCCATAGACCAGCGTGCGCACCGCACCCCGGCGCAGCAGCGCACGGCCCAGTGCCACGGTGCGGGGATCGCCCCAGCCTTCGCGGGGCGGTGGCGCCAGGTGCAGCACGCGCGTGACCGTGCCGGCCAGCCGGCGCAGGGTGGCGGGCACATCCAGATCGCCCTGCAGGGGCACGGCGCCTGCGGCCCGCAGCTCCGGCACACGGGCCGGGCTGGACGTGAGGGCCCGTACGGCCATGCGGCCACGCAGCTGGCGCACGACACGCAGGCCCACATCGCCGCAACCTACAACCAGCAGGCGTTCACGGCGGAAGCGCGCCGGCAGCGCGCCAAGGGGATTCTGGTTTGAGGGCAAAATTCGGGTTCGGCCAGAGCCAGAGAAAAGTCCCTAGGATACAGACATGAACTACAGCATTACCGTGCAACCCAGCGGCCGCACGTTCACCGCCCACCCCGACGAAACCATTCTGCTCGCCGGCATCCGCACCGGCATCGCGCTGCCCTATGGCTGCAAGGACGGCGCCTGCGGCTCCTGCAAATGCAAGAAACTCTCCGGCACCGTGGTGCATGGCCCGCACCAGAGCAAGGCCCTGAGCGCGGAGGAAGAAGAAAACGGCTTCGTGCTCACCTGCTGCGCCGTGCCGCACAGCGACGTGGTGCTGGAGTCGCGCCAGGTCACGCTGGCCGGTGCCTTCCCGGTCAAGAAGATGCCGTCGCGCGTGAGCGTGCTGGAGCGCAAGTCGCACGACGTGATGCTGCTGCGCCTGCAGTTGCCCGCCAACGACGCTTTCCTGTACCACGCCGGCCAGTACATCGAGTTCATCCTGCGCGACGGCAGCCGCCGCAGCTATTCGATGGCCAACGCGCCACACACCCTGGCCGAGCCGGGCACCGGCGTGGAGCTGCACATCCGCCACATGCCCGGCGGCAAGTTCACCGGCCATGTTTTCACGGCGATGAAGGAAAAGGAAATCCTGCGCGTCGAAGGGCCCTATGGCAGCTTCTACCTGCGCGAGGAATCCCCCAAGCCCATGGTGCTGCTGGCCTCGGGCACCGGTTTTGCCCCCATCAAGGCGCTGATCGAGCACATGCAGTTCCAGGGTGTGTCCCGTCCTGCCACGCTGTACTGGGGCGGCCGGCGGCCGGAAGACCTGTACATGGACCACTGGGTCAAGACCAAATGCGCCGAAATGCCCAACCTGCGCTACATCCCGGTCATCTCGAATGCGCTGCCCGAAGACAACTGGACCGGCCGTACCGGCTTCGTCCACAAGGCGGTGCTGGAAGACTTTCCCGACCTCTCGGGCCACCAGGTCTATGCCTGCGGCGCGCCCATCGTCGTGGATTCGGCGCGGCTCGAATACACCCAGCAGGGCGGCCTGCCGGCCGACGAGTTCTATGCCGACGCCTTCACCTCCGAAGCCGACAAGCAGCAGCCGGCGGCCGATGACGGCAGCTTCTTCGCCGGGATGGTGGGCCAGGCGGCACAGGGGCTGTCGCAGGACGGCTGAGCCGGCAGCCGGCCGGGGTGCCAGGCGCTTCTCTTTTGATAGCTAACAAGCAAGAAAACACGCTGGCCAGAGGTCACTTTTGCATCAATCCGGGCCCCATCGGGCCGCATGCGGCCTGATGCACCTGTTGGTACCCGGGTTGTCACGCGCGGCACGGCGCATTCCGCCGACACGGCCTAGAATGAATTCGTGACTGCCATCCTCAACGCCGACCTGCATTGCCACTCCGTGGTGTCCGACGGCACGCTGACGCCCGAGGCGCTGGCGGCGCGCGCCAAAGCCAACGGGGTGGAGCTCTGGGCGCTGACCGACCACGACGAGATCGGTGGCCAGCACCGCGCCCGCGCTGCGGCCCATGCCCAGGGCCTGCACTACCTCACCGGCACCGAGATTTCCGTCACCTTCGCCGGCATCACCGTGCACATCGTCGGCCTCGGCTTCGATGCCGATGACCCCGGCATGGCCGCCGGCCTGCGCGCCACCCGGGGTGGCCGTGGCCAGCGGGCCCAGGAGATGTCGGACGGGCTGGCCCGCGTGGGCATCCGTGGCGCCTATGAGGGTGCGCTGAAATACGTGGGCAACCCGGAACTGATCTCGCGCACCCATTTCGCCCGCTTCCTCGTGGAAACCGGCGCCTGCAGGGACACCAACGAGGTCTTCCGCACCTACCTCACCGAGGGCAAGCCCGGCTACGTGCCGCACCGCTGGGCCTCGCTCGGCAACGCCGTGCGCTGGATCACCGACGCCGGCGGCATGGCCGTGATTGCCCACCCGGCGCGCTACAAATTCACCCCGAACGAGGAATACGCGCTGTTCTCCGAGTTCAAGGCCCACGGCGGCCGCGCGGTGGAAGTCGTCACCGGCAGCCATACCCCGCCCGAGTACGTGCGCTACGCCGACATGGCCACCGAATTCGGCCTGGCGGCTTCCCGCGGCAGCGATTTCCACAGCCCCGACGAGAGCCACACCGACCTGGGCACCCTGCCCTACCTGCCCGGTGGCCTGACCCCCGTCTGGGAACTGCTGCACGACCGTATCCAGCGCGCGCCGGCTGCTGCGGCGCACTGAGGCCGCCATGCCGCCGGCACACGCCGCCCCCGGGGCCGGCATTGCGCTCATCGTGCTGGCCACGGCCAGTTTTGCACTGCTCGACACCTCCACCAAATACGCTGGCCCCCTGGTGCCGCTGATGCTGCTGCTCTGGTTTCGCTACGCTTTCCAGGCCGTGGCCACGCTGGTATTGCGCCTGCCGGTGCAGGGCTGGCGAGTCCTGGCAACCCGCAACCCGCGTTTCCAGATGCTGCGCGGCATGCTGCTGCTCACCACCAGCGTCTGCTCCTTCCTCGGCCTGCAGCAGCTGCCCGTCGGGGAATTCACCGCGATGGTGATGCTCGGGCCGCTGGCCGTGACCGGGCTGGCCGCCTGGACACTGGGCGAAACCGTGACACGCGGGCGCTGGGCGCTGCTGGTAGGCGGGCTGCTGGGCGCCTTGCTGGTGATCCGGCCGGGCGGCCAGGTGTTTGGCTGGGCGCTGCTGTTCCCCATCACCATGGTGGCGGCATTCGCCGGCTTCCAGGTGCTGACCAGCCGCATGAGCAGCGACGAAAACCCCTACACCACGCATTTCTACACCGGCCTGGTGGGCATGGCGCTGATGACGCCGCTGGGCATTGCGCATTGGGACAATGCCGCACTGCGCACCTACTGGCCCTGGTTCGTGGTGGTGGGCGCCGCAGGCACCTTTGGCCACTGGCTGCTGATCCTGGCCTTCCGCCGTGCGCCGGCTTCCGTGCTCACACCCTACCTCTACACCCAGATCGCCTTCGCCACGCTGGCCGGCTGGATCGCCTTTCGCCATGCGCCCGATGCCTGGGCCTGGGTGGGCATCTGCACCATCGTGGCCTGCGGCGTGGCCGGCGCCCGGCTGGCCCGGCAGGAGGCCGCGCGGATCACGCTGCCGGCAGACGACGCTACCATGCAGACCCCGGCGCGCTAGCCGCGCTCCCTACGCTTTCACCATGGCCCAGTTTCTCCAGGTTCATCCCGACAACCCCCAGCTCCGCCTGCTGCGGCAGGCTGCCGTGCTGCTGCAGGGCGGCGCCATCGTGGCCGTGCCCACCGATTCGAGCTATGCGCTGGCCTGCCACATCGATGACAAGACCGCCGCCGACAACCTGCGCCGGATCCGCGGCGTGGACGACAAACACCACCTGACGCTGCTGTGCCGCGACCTGAGCGAGCTGGCCAACTACGCGCGGGTGGACAACGCGCAATACCGCCTGCTGAAATCGGCCACACCAGGGCCCTACACCTTCATCCTGGAAGCCACCCGCGAGGTGCCGCGCCGGCTGAGCCACCCCTCGCGCAAGACCATCGGCCTGCGCGTGCCCCAGCACCTGGCCTTGCAGGCCCTGCTGGCCGAACACGCAGGCCCGCTGCTGGCCACCACACTGATCCCCCCCGGCGAAACCGAGCCCATGAACGACGCCGAGGCCATCCGCGCCCGCTACGAGCGCCAGATCGCCGCCGTCATCGACGCCGGCCCCTGCCCGCTGGAGCCCACCACCGTGATCGACCTCAGCACCGAGCCTCCCACGCTGCTGCGCGCGGGGCGCGGCGACGTGGCCCGGTTCGGCCTCTGAGACAATGGCCGCCGTGGACATCGCCAACATCATCCAGACCATCCTCGTTTACGCCCTGCCGGTGCTGTTTGCCATCACCGTGCACGAGGCAGCCCACGGCTATGTGGCCCGCCACTTCGGCGACAACACGGCCTACATGCTGGGCCGCGTGACGCTGAACCCCATCAAGCACATCGACCCGATCGGCACCATCCTGATGCCGCTGGTGCTGTACATGGCCACGGCCGGCACCTTCCTGTTCGGCTATGCCAAACCCGTGCCCGTGCGTTTCGGCAACCTGCGCAACCCGAAGCGCCACATGATCTGGGTGGCGCTGGCCGGCCCGGGAGCCAACCTGATCCAGGCCTTCATCTGGGGTGCGCTGTTCTACCTGCTCGCCGCAGGCAATGTGACCGAGCGGTTTTTCATCGACATGTGCCGCGCCGGCCTGCTGGTCAACGTGGTGATGTTCGTCTTCAACCTGTTTCCACTGCCGCCACTGGATGGCGGCCGTATCCTGGTGGGGCTGCTGCCCTGGCGCCAGGCCGAGCTGGTGTCCCGGGTGGAACCCTGGGGCTTCTTTATCGTGATGGCGCTGGTGCTCGCCGGCGTGATCAACGCGCTGTGGATGCAGCCACTGATGCACGCCACCTACGGGGTGCTGAAAGTCCTTCTGTACCCGCTGGCCCTGCTGGTGAAATGATGAGCGAAGAATCTGTTGCCTCCCCTTCCGCGCCACGGGCGGTCGACCGTGTGCTGTCGGGCATGCGCCCCACCGGCGCGCTGCACCTCGGCCACTACCATGGCGCGCTGAAGAACTGGGTGCGCCTGCAATCGGAGATGGAGTGCTACTACTTCGTTGCCGACTGGCATGCGCTGACCACCCATTACGAGAGCCGCGAGGTCATCGAGAAAAATGTCTTCGAGATGGTGATCGACTGGCTCGCCGCCGGCCTCGATCCGGAGCGCTGCACCATCTTCCTGCAGAGTCGGCTGCCCGAGCATGCCGAACTGTTCACGCTGCTGGCCATGGGTACCCCTCTGGGCTGGCTGGAACGCGTGCCCACCTACAAGGACCAGCAGGAAAAGCTCAAGGACAAGGATTTGTCGACCTACGGCTTCCTCGGCTACCCGCTGCTGCAGGCCGCCGACATCCTGATCTACAAGGCCAAATGGGTGCCCGTGGGTGAAGACCAGGCCAGCCATGTGGAACTGACCCGTGAGGCGGCACGCCGCTTCAACCACCTCTACGGCCGCGAACCGGATTTCGAGCAGCGCGTGGCCGCCAGCCTGCTCAAGCTGGGCAAGGACAGCGCCAAACGGCTGGAAAAATCCCGCAAGGCCTACCAGGAAGCCGGCGAAGCCAAGGCGCTGGAAGGCGCGCTCGGCTTCATTGGCAGCAGCCCGCTGCTCGACAGTGGCGAGCGCGAACGGCTGGCCGGCTGGTTCAGGGGCACCGGCAAGGCCGTGTTGACCGAGCCCCAGGCACTCCTGACCGAGGCCAGCAGGCTGCCGGGCCTGGACGGCCAGAAAATGAGCAAGAGCTACGGCAACGCCATCGCCATGCGGGAAGACAAAGCGAGCGTCGAGCAGAAGGTGCGGCGCATGCCGACCGACCCGGCACGCGTCAAGCGCACCGACGTCGGCGACCCCGCAAAATGCCCGGTCTGGCAATTCCACCTGGTCTACTCCGATGCCCCCACCCGGCAATGGGTAACCCAGGGCTGCACCACAGCCGGCATCGGCTGCCTGGAGTGCAAGCAGCCGGTGATCGACGGCATTCTGCGGGAACAACAGCCGATGCTGGAGCGGGCCGAGCCCTATATCGCCAATCCGCGCATCGTGCGGGACATTGTGGACGCCGGAACCCGTCGCGCCCGCGACACGGCACAGGCTACCATGCGGGAAGTGCGGGACGCGATGGGCCTGAACTACTGAATTGGTGCGGGATTTCCCCGTTAATGCATTGGTGTGAACGGGAGCAGACGCGCACAATCGGTGTATGGACACAATTTCCCTCGTTTCTGCAACGGTGCTTGAAGTAAATGACGAAATCGCAGATAACTGCGAGACGTTGCATCCGGCGACGCCGACCCGAAAGCCGGTGGTGTCGCCCAGTTTTGAAAGCGTGAAAGCTGTGAGTCTCTACGTTATTGACGACCATCCCCTGATGCGGGACGCCATCTCCACCGTGCTGCGGCGGCTGCGTCCAGGCACCGAGGTGGTGGAGCTTGAAACCATTGGCGCAATGGATGCGGCCGTGCTGAAGCATGGCGCGCCTGCGCTGATCTGCCTGGACCTGAAGCTGCCCGACGCCCGCGGGGTTTCCGGCGTGCGCGAACTCACCCAGAAGTACGCCAATGTGCCGCTGGCCGTCATTTCCGGCTCACCGGCAGAAGACTTCGAAGAGCTGTGCATCGAAAGTGGCGCCGACGTCTACATCGAGAAATCGGCTGGCGTGACCGAGATTGGTGCCGCACTGCGCGCCCTGCTGACCGCCGACGCAGGCTTCGAGGAACTCGAGGCCGTTGATGAAAAGCTGTCGAAACGGCAAAAGCAGCTGCTGGTCATGCTGGACCGTGGCCTGAGCAACCGCGAGATCGCCGAAGAGCTTGGCATCAGCGAACACACGGTCAAGGTGCACCTGTGGCGGCTGTTCCGCCGCCTCAATGTGAAGAGCCGCACCCAGACCCTGCACTACGCCCGCACCTACGGCCTGCTCGGCTGAAGCGTGGCGCGGCACCCCCTTGCTGCGCTGCTACAATACGAGCCGATCACAGGAGAGGTGGCAGAGTGGTCGAATGTACCTGACTCGAAATCAGGCGTACCGCAAGGTACCGTGGGTTCGAATCCCACCCTCTCCGCCATGAAACGGTTTTTGCAGTCCAGCAGGACCCGCATACACCCCTAAAAGCCCCTATCCAGGGGCTTTTTTGTTTCTCCAGGCCGGTACGCCAGTGCTTTTGGCAGCAGAGGCTCCTCGCTGCCTGCGCCGACAAGCATTCACCCTGCTCAGACCGCCCGTTCACGCAGCATCGTGGGCCCCGCCTGCGCCTCCACGGCGCGCCGCAGGTCGGGACACAAGCCCACCGCAAAGGCTGCTTCGGCCATCAGGAACAGCGGGCCAATATAAGGGGCCACGCGGTCATTGACGATGGACGGCTTCTTGCCTTCCAGGTAATGGCCAACGAACTGCAGAATCCAGCCCGCAACGAACAGGCCGATGCTCCAGCCGAGCCACTCCGCCACCGGCAGCGCAGCGATGGCATAGGCAAGCCATACCAGCGCTCCCTTGACAAACAGCATCGGCACCGCAAAACGCCAGTCCAGCCGGAAATAGTAGATCAGCGTGCCCGCAAACAGGATCAACGCAGGGGTGACCAAGACGCCTCCCACCGTGAACCATTCCCAACGCGCCCAAAGTGCATAGACGGCCACGGTGATCATCGGAATGCCGATGAAATGCGCAGCCAGGTTGCGGCGGTCACGGTGTGCATCGGCATAGCGCACGAGGCGATCGGTCAAAGACATCATGGCGTGCCCACTTCCTGGTTGATTAGCGGAAAAATAACCGGAGCCCCTACCCCAGACCTGGGATCCGCCATTATGCTTTTTCAATGCCGCGGGGGATTCACGCTTTGGCCACCAGCAGTTGCACGAGCTTCTTCGTCCAGGGTGCGACCAACAGGACGGTCGGAAACGCAATGGGCCACGCGGTCAACCACGCAACCACCCAGGAG
>DASWYJ010000399.1:0-2735 GCA_036405035.1 Burkholderiaceae bacterium | reverse complement strand
CTGGCCCGGCTGGAAGCCACCTGGGCCGGCCGGCCGGAGGGCCAGCGCAGCCAGGCCTGGATCGACCGGCAGTTCGGCAAGATCGACGCCGGCCTGATCGCCATGAGCCAGGGCCTGGGTGAAAAGCCGTTCTGCAGCGGCATCCACCTGAGCCTGTCGGACATCGCCGTGGGCTGCGCGCTGGGCTGGCTGGAGTTCCGCTTCCCGCAGATCGGATGGCGGCTGCGCCACCCCAACCTGGCCCGCCTGCAGGACAAGCTGAGCCTGCGCCAGAGCTTCATCGACACCCGGCCCGCCTGAGCGGCCGGCGCCGCTGGCGCGGGGCCAGGAAGGCGCGGGGCGCTTATTTGTCGGCGACTTCCTGCGGAAGAATCTGCGCCAGCCCGGCCTTCTTGCGGGCCCGGATGTTGAGCATCTCCACGCCCAGCGAGAATGCCATCGCGAAATACACGAAGCCCTTGGGCACGTGGTAGCCAAAGCCCTCGGCCACCAGCACCACGCCGACCACCAGCAAAAAGGCCATGGCCAGCATCTTGATGGTCGGGTGGTTGGACACGAAGCGGCCAATGCTGGCGGCAAACAGCATCATCAGCGCCACCGACACCACCACCGCGGCGATCATCACCTCGATCTGGTCCACCATGCCCACTGCGGTGATGATGGAGTCGAGCGAGAACACGATGTCGATCAGCATGATCTGCACGATGGCCGCGGCGAACGTGGTGGTCACGACGTTCTTGGTGCCGCCTTCGTGGCCCTGCACCGTCTCGTGGATCTCGCCGGCGCTTTTCCACAGCAGGAACAGGCCGCCCAGGATCAGCACCAGGTCGCGCCCGGAGATCTCCTGCGTCCACACGGTGAACAGCGGCGCCGTCAGGCCGACGATGGCCGACAGCACCAGCAGCAGCCCGATGCGCATGAACATCGCCATGAACAGGCCCAGCCGCCGCGCCAGCGCCTGCTGGTGCTTGGGCAGCTTGTCCACCAGGATGGAGATGAAGATGATGTTGTCAATGCCCAGCACCAGCTCCAGCGCGGTGAGCGTGGCAAAGGCAATCCACACCTGGGGGTCAGTCAGCAGTTCCATCATGGCAGTCGGGGCTCGGGCAACAGGTCAATACGGGGATGGTAAGGCGCAACCAGCCGGCCCGCCATCAGCGGGAGCGGCTGGCTGCCGGGAGGGTCAGCGGCGGCTCAGGTGCAGCTGGCCCAGCGCGAACACCGAATTCGGTGCCGTCACCGGCGCTGCCTTGGCCGGCGGGCGCTGGAAGATCGAGCGGCGCGGCTTGGGTGCTTCTTCAATGTGCACACCCTTGGCCAGCTGCTCGCTGACCAGCGACGCCAGCGAGATCGACTGCATGTAGTCCACCATGTTGTTGCTCAGCCGGTCCCACAGTTCGCTGGTCAGCGCCTGGTCGCGCACGCGCGCAGCCGCCTGGGCTTCCTCGTCGTCCTGGTCCACCGCCAGAATGATGTCGGCCACCGAAATCGCCTCGGCCTTGCGGCCCAGCGAGTAGCCGCCACCTGGCCCGCGGGTGCTCTCGACCACCCCGGCGCGGCGCAGCCGGCTGAACAGCTGTTCCAGATACGACAGCGAAATCTGCTGGCGGGCGCTGATGGCGGCCAGCGTGACCGCGCCGCGCTGCTCGCGCAGCGCCAGATCGATCATCGCAGTCACGGCAAAACGGCCCTTGGTTGTCAGACGCATGGTGTACTCCTTTGGCTGTGTGGTGCATGTCTGCGCCACTGCACCACCGGGTGGAGGGCTGCGGGCCATGCAATTGGTTTAACCACACATTGACTGTAGGCATTTCAACACTTCGCGTATATTCGTATTTTCAAGTTTTTTACTTCGAAAAAACCGAAGTGTTTGCCGGAACTTTCCATGAATTTCAAGCACTTGCGCTATTTCTGGGTGGTGGCCCGATCGGGCGGCATCATGCGGGCCAGCGAGCAGCTGCACACCACGCCGCAAACGCTGTCGGGCCAGATCAAGCTGCTGGAAGACTGGCTCGGCCACAAGCTGTTCGTGAAGAACGGGCGCCAGCTGGAACTCACCGAAGAAGGCCGGGTGGCGCTGGCCTATGCCGACGACATCTTCACGCTCGGTGCCGAACTGGAGCAGGCGGTGCGCCAGCCGCTGGGCGGCGCACGCAGCCTGGAGTTCCGGGTGGGCGTGGCCGATTCGGTGCCCAAATCGGTGGCCTACAACCTGCTGGAGCCGGCGCTGGCCCTGCCCGAGCAGGTGCGCATGATCTGCCACGAAGGCAAGTTTGGTGACCTGCTGGGCCAGCTTGCACTGCACCGGCTGGATCTGGTGATTGCCGACGAGCCGGTGTCGCGCAAGGTCAGTGTCAAGGCGTTCAACCATCCGCTGGGCACCAGCAGCCTGGCGTTCTTCTGCGCACCCTCGCTGCGGCCGCTGCTCAAGGGAAAGTTTCCGCAGTGTCTCAATGGCGTGCCCATGCTGGTGCAGGGCAAGCAGTCGTCGGTGCGCAACCGGCTCGACCAGTGGCTGGTGCGCCACCAGCTGCGCCCGCGCATCGTCGGCGAGTTCGACGACAGCGCGCTGATGAACGCCTTCGGCCGCGAGGGCCGGGGCGTGTTCATGTCGCCCACCGTGCTGGAGGCCGAGACGCGGGCGCAGTTCGGCGTGGAGGTCATCGGCCGCACGGACGAGCTGGTCGAGGAGTTCTTCGCCATCTCTGTAGACCGGCGCATCAGCCACCCCTGCG
>DASWYJ010000398.1:0-11119 GCA_036405035.1 Burkholderiaceae bacterium | reverse complement strand
CGGCCAGTGCCCGACCGGCGTGACCACCCAGGATCCACTGCGCCAGCAGGCGCTGATCGTGCCCGACAAGGCGGAGCGGGTCTTCAACTTCCACCGCCACACGCTGGCGGCGCTGCGCGAACTGGTGCAGGCAGCAGGCCTGCTGCACCCGGGAGATATCACGCCCCACCATATCGTGCGGCGCATTGACAACAACGAGGTGCGGCTGCTGGCCAACCTGGTGATGCAGGTGGCGCCCGGCTCGCTGCTGGCCAACAACCTGGAGGGCCAGCATGCCGTGTTCCAGCGCTACTGGCCACGGGCCAGCGCCGACAGCTTTACGCTACAAATTCAGTAGCATTACAGACAGCAACACCGCTGGCCAGCAGCCGTTTTCGCATACAAATTACGGCCTTGTCCTTGCTCAGCAGCGTGGCTCGGTGGGCCACAGCCAGATCGATGAAGCGCTGGTCGTCCGGGTCCTTGCAGCGCCAGGGTGCGGGGGGCGCCACCGGCACCAGCCGGGCCTGCGCATCGAACGCGGCGAGTACGGCGCCAGCCGTGGTGCCATAAAAATCCAGCCGCGGCACGATCTGCGGATAGGCCAGCACGCGGGACAGTTCCTCGCGCATCGGTGCAGTGGCCAGCCAGCTGGCACGGCCCTCGCGCAGCGCGGCTTGCAGCACCGCCGCACCGGGGTCGTTGAACACCAGCAGGTCGAGCACGATGTTGGTGTCGACTACGACACAGGCCCCCACGCTTGCCACTGCGTGTGCTGCGCTGCCCCCCGGCGGGGCAGTCTTGCTTGGGGCGGCCCGGCGCTGCGGCTCGGCCCCCTTGATTGCCGCCGCATCTGCTGCGCTGCCCCCCGGGGGGGCTGCCGTGCTGGAGGCGGCCTGGTGCTGCGGCTCGACCTCCACTAGGCCTCCACCGGTTTGGCCCGGGCCGAGCCAGCCACCATGTCGAACCGGAACAGCCGGCATTCGATGGGGCCGTTCCATAGGGGGACCCGGCGCGATTCTTTCAGGCGCATGCGGCTGGGCAGCTTGAGGTCGGGCGTGAGCACCCAGGCGGTCCAGCCGGCGTAATTTTTCTTCCAGTGGGTGGCGAGCTGGGGGAAGAAGGTGTCGTCGGCATCGCCGCTGCCATCGACCTGCGCCGATTCGCGGCCCTGGCCCCGTGGTGCCGTCGGGTCAACGTACCGCGGCCCGCCGCGCCCCTGCCCCGTGCCCGCCACACCGGCCACGTCGATGCGCTCGCCGTAGGGCGGGTTCACCAGCATCACGCCCGACTCGGCCGGTGGCATGCGCTGCAGCGCGTCACCGCCGCGCAGTTGCACCACCTCGTCGACACCGGCACGCTCGGCATTGCGCTGCGCAAAGTCGACCATGCGAAAAGCCACATCGCTGCCGAAGATCGGCGCCACCGGGTCGTGCACCGCGGTGTTGGCAGCGTCGAGCAGCGACGACCAGACATGCGCCTGGAACGGCAGGAACTTCTCGAACGCAAAGCGGCGCGCAATGCCCGGCGCAATGTTGCAGGCGATCTGCGCCGCCTCGATGGCGATGGTGCCGCTGCCGCAGCAGGGGTCGTACAGGGGCACACTGCCGTCGTAGCCGCTGGCGGCCAGCATGGCCGCGGCCAGTGTTTCCTTCAGCGGCGCCTCGCCCTTGTCTTCGCGCCAGCCGCGCTTGAACAGCGGCTCGCCCGAGGTGTCGATGTACAGCGACACGGTGTCGGTGGTCAGGTGGGCATAGATGCGCACGTCGGGCCAGGTGGTGTTGACATCCGGCCGGATGCCGCCCGCCTTGGCGCGGAAGCGGTCGCACACCGCGTCCTTGATCTTCAGCGCGGCAAAGTTCAATGACGTAAGCGGGCTGTGCTGCGCGGTGATCTCGACCTTGATGCTTTGTTTGGGCGTGAACCAGATTTCCCAGGCCACGGCGCTGGCGGCGTTGTACAGGTCGTTCTCGCTGCGGTACGGCTCGAAGGCCAGCTGCACCAGCACCCGCTGCGCGAGGCGGCTGTGCAGGTTCAGCAGCATCGCGTCGCGCCAGGAACCCGTGACCCGCACGCCGCCACGCATCTTGTCGGTATGGCCGCTGCAGATGCGCCGCACCTCGGCTTCCAGCAGGTCCTCCACGCCGGCGGCGCAGGGCAAAAAGAGGTGAAGTTGGTTCATAGATCAGTGGCCGCTGCGTCGCCGGGTCCGCGCCTCACAATGCCTTGCGCAGGTTCGCCGGTGCAATCCGGAGGGCTTCCCGGTATTTGGCCACCGTGCGGCGCGCACATTCGATGCCCTGCTCTTTCAGCATTTCGGAAATCTGGTTGTCGCTCAGCGGCTTCTTGGTGCTTTCGGCGCTGACGAACTGCTGGATCAGCGCGCGCACGGCGGTGCTCGATGCGTTGCCACCGGTTTCGGTGCCGAGGGCCGAGCCGAAAAAGTATTTCAGCTCATAGGTGCCAAACGGCGTGGCCATGTATTTCGCGGTGGTGACCCGCGAAATGGTCGATTCGTGCAGGCCCAGTTCGTCGGCGATTTCGCGCAGCACCAGCGGCCGCATGGCCAGCGCGCCATGGACAAAGAAGTTCTTCTGCCGCTCCACGATGGCGCTGCTCACACGCAGGATGGTGTCGAAGCGCTGCTGGATGTTCTTGATGAACCAGCGCGCCTCCTGCAGGCGCTGCTGCAGCGCCTGGGCGCTGCCGCCCTTGTTGGAGCGCAGCGCACCGGCGTAGACGTCGTGCACCCGCAGGCGCGGCATCACGTCGGGATTGAGCTGCGCCTTGAAGCGCGCATGCGGGCCCCGGCCCACACTCACCACGATCACATCGGGCACAACCACGTTGCGCTCGACGTCGATGAAGCGGCGCCCCGGCTTGGGCTCCAGCCCCTGGATCAGCGCAATGGCCTTGCGAACCCGCGCCTCGTTTTCATGGCACAGCTGCACCAGACGCTTGATGTCGCGGCGCGCCAGCAGCTCCATGGGCTGGCCACAAATGGCCAGCGCGGCCGTGACAATCTCGTCCGGCGGCAGCGCCCGCAGCTGCAGCGTGAGGCACTCGGCCAGGCTGCGTGCGCCAATGCCGGTGGGCTCCAGGCTTTGCAGCAGCCGCAGCGCCACCTCGAAGCGCTGGGCCAGTTCCTCGGCCTGCTCGGCATCGCCGGCGGCCAGGCCGTCGGCCAGGGACTGCAGGCTGTCTTCGAGATAACCATCGTCGTTGAGCGACTCGATCAGGAAGCGCAGGGCGGCGCGGTCGATCTCGCTGAGCCGCAGCGACAGTGCCTGCCGGTGCAGGAAAGCCGTCATCGACTCCTGGTTGCGGGCCAGCTCCACGGCGTCGGGCGTTTCGCTGTCGTCGCCATTTTTGCGGGCCGGGGCATCGCTGCCCCATTCGCTGTCGTCCGGCAGGATTTCGGTCGATCCATCGCCCTCCCAACTGTCCTGCAGCGCCGTATCCAGATCGGCCGGCTCACCGCCACCGGCGGCGTCGTCCGCACTGCTGCTGGTGGATACCTCGGCAGTGCCCGTGGCTTCGAAACCGTCGTCGGCCGGGCGCGCATCGGCCTGCTGGAGGCCGAATTCCTCGCGGGGGGCGGCCTCTTCGGTCACTTCCAGAAAGGGATTGTCGTCGAGCATCTGCTCGACTTCCTGGCTCAGTTCCAGCGTGGAGAGCTGCAGCAGCCGGATCGACTGTTGCAGTTGGGGCGTCAGCGCAAGGTGCTGCGAGACGCGGAGGGACAGCCCCTGCTTCATGCGGCGAGCCCACCCACCAACGGCCACGCCGTCGACAGGTGTGCCCGTCTCGGGGGCCGCGCAGCATACAAAGTGACAAGCGTGGAAAACATGGACCTACATGCGGAAATGCTCACCGAGATACACCCGGCGCACATCGGCGTTATTGACGATTTCGGACGGCGTGCCCTGGGCAAGCACATGGCCGTCGCTGATGATGTAGGCGTGGTCGCAGATACCCAGGGTTTCGCGCACATTGTGGTCAGTGATCAGCACCCCGATGCCGCGCGATTTCAGGAAACCGATGATGCGCTGGATCTCGATCACCGCAATCGGGTCGATGCCGGCAAAGGGCTCATCGAGCAAGATGAACTGGGGCTGGGTGGCCAGCGCCCGGGCGATTTCGACGCGGCGGCGTTCACCGCCGGACAGCGCCGGTGCCGGCGAATCGCGCAGGTGTTCGACCCGCAGGTCCTGCAGCAGGCCATCCACCCGCTGGTCGATCAGCGCGCGGGACAGCGGCCGGCCGTCGTCGCCGGTCTGCAATTCGAGCACGGCACGGATGTTCTCCTCCACCGTGAGCTTGCGGAAGATCGATGCTTCCTGCGGCAGGTAGCTCAGGCCCAGCCGGGAACGCCGGTGGATGGGCATGTGCTCGACGGCCTGGTCGCCAATGGCAATGGTGCCGGCGTCGGCCCGGACCAGGCCCACGATCATGTAGAACGAGGTGGTCTTGCCCGCGCCGTTGGGGCCGAGCAGCCCCACGACCTCACCCTTCTGCACCGACAGCGATACGTCCTTGACAACCTTGCGGCTGCCGTAGGCCTTCTGCAGCCCCCGGGCCTCCAGGCGGACGCCGGTTGCGCCGGATTCCATCGCAACCGTCACTTGCCATCCCCCCCCAGCTTGCCGCTGGGCTGCAAAACGGCTGGCGGCGCGGGAGTGGCAGAGGCCGTGCCGGACGGCGACAGGACCGCGCGGATACGCCCCCCCGGATTGCCCGGCGCGGCGCTGGCCCGGCCGCCATTGACGGTGAACACGTCGGTCGTGTTGTCGTACAGGATGTTGTCGCCGGTGGTTTCGTCCGCCAGCACGCCACCCCGGTAGCGGCGCAGCACGGCGTTGCGCACGAACTTCACGGTGTCGGCTTTCCCGTCGTATTCCAGGACTTCTCCTTCGCCTTCGATGGTTTCGTCCACCCCTTCCCGCTTCTGCCGGAAATAGGCCAGCTTGCCGGGCCCGGCGGTTGCCACGCCGAATTGCGCGCCGCTGGTGTCCTGCCGCACATCCACACGGGCGGCGCGGATCAACAGCGAGCCTTTGGTGATCACGACATTGCCGGTGAACAGGCTGGTCTGGCGCAGGTCGTCGTATCGAAGCGCATCCGCCTCGACATTCATCGGCTTGTTGCGATCCGCCTTTTCGGCATGGGCGGCACCCGCCGCCAACGCCAGGGCCAACAGGGCAGGCAGCAACGAAAGGCGATGGAGCAGGCGGGAGTTTTTCATAAGGGCATGAATCTTGCTGGCATTGTAACGACCTGCCAGCGTGCGCCGAAAGAAAAAGCCCGTCAGAACGGGCTTTTGGCGGAGACGGACGTTAGCGCCCTATTTGGCCGGGTTGGCTCGCCGGATCCCGGCAACCAGCGTGTCGGCCACCTGCAGGGCCCTGTCCATGCTGCCGGCCAGGGAACCGTCGGTGTAGAACCGGCCGGCAATCCCCAGTGCAGGCACGCCCTGCACCTGGAAACCGTCCTGTGTCTGGGCGGCCCGGCGCGCTTTCGTGGCCACGCCAAACGAGTTGTACTGCTCGATGAACTTGGCCTTGTCCAGGCCCTGCTTCTCGGCCCATGTGGCAATGGCGGCATCGCTGTTCAGCACAACCTTTTCCACGTGGATGGCATAGAACACCCGGCGGTGCATCTCCTCCAGCTTGCCCAGCGCCTCCAGCGCGTAGAACAGCTTCTGCTGCGGCACGAAATCGGCGCGGAAAGCCACGGGCGTCCGCCGGACCACCACGTCCTTGGGCAGGCGCTTGATCCATTCCTCCAGCCGGGGCTCGAAGGCATTGCAGTGCGGGCAGTTGTACCAGAAGAACTCGACCACCTCGATCTTGCCAGCCGGCGCCTCGACGGCCACCTCCTTGTCCAGCTTGAGGTAATGTTTGCCCTCCTGAAACCGGCTATCCTGGCCCCAGGCAGATGGCACCCCGGCCAGACCCAGCAGGCCTGCGGCGGCGGCCACCGAAAATTCGCGACGTTCCATGGTGGTTCTAACTCCTTTGTGAATCTGAATGGGGCCGGGCGCGAAAGTTCAGCGCTGCACCCGCACCAGCGCCGTTTCCAGGCCGCTGGAATCCAGACGTTCCTTGCTGCGGTCCGCATCTTCCTTGCGTTCGAAAGGCCCCACACGCACCCGGAATACCGTACGGCCCGACTGCTCGCGCTCGGTCACCCGCGACTCCACACCGAGCAGGGACAGCTTGGCCCGCTGGGCCTCGGCATCCTCGGCCGTGCGGAAAGCACCCGCCTGCACGAAATACGTGAAGGGATCGACCGCCGCTGCAGCTGCCGGAGTGGTGCCAGCCACCCGCGGCGTGGCCGCTGCCGTACCGGCGGCGGCCCGCATGCGGGCCAGGTCCCCCAGCGGATCGGACGACGGCGATGGCACGACCTTCATGTCGGCCCGGACATCCGGTCGCGCAGCCGCCTGCGGGGTACGGGCCGCGCCGGACGCTGCGGCGGCCGGCGCGGTGGCCGGCGTATTGCCCAGTGCCACCGGCGGCCGGGGCGGATTTTTCCCCTGCAGTGCCGCATTGGGGTCCCAGTCCTTGTTCTTCTGGGCTTCCACAGCATCCTGCGTGACGGAGCGGTTCTGCCCCTTGTTCATGAAGGGAATCGGCACCTTGGTCACGAACACCGCCACCGCCAATGCTGCGCCCAGGCCGACCAGCACCCCGATGATGAAACCGATTACCGCCTCGCTGCGTCGTTGGATCATGTTGGCTCTTTCACATCTTGCAGGGCGCACTGACACCCAGTACCGCCAGCCCATTGTGCAACACCTGCGCCGCCGCCGCGACCAGGGCCAGACGCGCCAGTTTCACTGCCGTGTCGTCCACCAGAATGCGTTCGGCGTCGTAGTAGCTGTGGTAGCAGGCGGCGAGTTCACGCAGGTAGAAGGCCACGTCATGGGGGGCAAACCCATCGGCGGCGCCAGTCAGCATGTCAGGATATTTGGCCATCAGCAGCATCAGCGCCTGGGCCTGCGGGCTCTGCAGCGCCGACAGGTTTGCTTGCTGCAGCGCAGCAACGTCACCGCCCCAGCTGGCCAGCACCGAGCAGATACGGGCGTGGGCGTACTGCACGTAGTAGACCGGGTTGTCGTTGTTCTGCGCCAGCGCGAGGTCAATGTCGAAGATGTATTCGGTATCCGGCTTGCGGCTGAGCAGGAAAAAGCGCACTGCGTCGGTACTGGTCCATTCGACGAGATCGCGCAGCGTCACATAGCTGCCCGCGCGCTTGGAGATCTTGACCTCCTCGCCGCCGCGCATCACCCGCACCATGGTGTGCAGCACGTAGTCGGGGTAGCCCGCGGGAATGCCCACGCCGGCGGCCTGCAGGCCGGCGCGTACCCGGGCGATGGTGCCGTGGTGGTCGGTGCCCTGGATGTTGACAACCCGGGTAAAACCGCGCTCCCACTTGGTGATGTGGTAGGCCACATCGGGAACGAAGTAGGTGTAGGTGCCGTCGCCCTTGCGCATGACACGGTCCTTGTCGTCACCGTAGTCGGTGGTGCGCAGCCACAGCGCGCCGTCCTGCTCATAGGTTTTTCCGGCATCGACCAGGCGCTTGACCGTCGCCTCGACCCGGCCGCTGGTGTACAGGCTGGATTCCAGGTAGTAGTTGTCGAACTGCACCTGGAAGGCCTTGAGATCCAGGTCCTGCTCACGGCGCAGGTAGGCCACCGCGAACTGGCGAATGCCGTCGATGTCGTTCACGTCGCCGCTGGCGGTGAAGCTGCGGTCATCGGACTGCACGGTCTTGCGCGCCAGGAAATCGGCCGCGATGTCGGCAATGTAATCGCCGTTGTAGGCGGCTTCGGGCCACTCCGCGTCGCCGGGCTTGAAGCCCTTCGCACGCAGCTGGGTTGAGGTGGCCAGGGTGCCGATCTGCACGCCGGCGTCGTTGTAATAGAACTCGCGCCAGACCTGCAGCCCCTGGGTGGCGAGCAGGTTGCAGATCGCGTCACCCAGGGCCGCCTGGCGGCCATGCCCCACATGCAGCGGGCCGGTGGGGTTGGCCGAAACGAACTCCACCAGCACACGCTGCGCGGCTGCCGGCTGCCTGCCAAAGGCCGCGCCAAGCGACAGTGCCTCGCGCACCACCTGCTGCTTGGCCTCGGGCTTGAGGCGGATGTTGAGAAAACCAGGACCCGCAATTTCCGTGGCCTCGACCCAGCGCGCGAAAGCGGCGGTCTGCGCCAGCGCGTCCCGCAGCTGCTCGCCCAGCTGGCGCGGATTGAGTTTGAGTGGCTTGGCCAGCTGCATGGCTGCGGTGCACGCCAGGTCACCATGCGCCGCCACCTTGGGCGATTCGAACTGCGCCGGCACCCCGGAGCCCGGCGCAAGCGTATCCAGCACGCCCGCCAATGCCGCGAGCAATTGTTGTTTGACAGAAAGCATGCACCCATTCTACGAAGCACCCTGTCGTCCAGCCGCCACGCCCGCCGACCAGGCAGCGTCGCGTTACACCAGCTTCCGACAGGCGGTGTCATCCGCCTTGCAATCCCCCACGTTGTGTGCTGGAATCCCACGAGGGGATTCACCCCCACCTTCACAGGAGAAGACACATGAACAAACTGGTATCGCTGCTGGCTCTCGGTCTGGCGTTGTCCATCGGTGCCGCCCACGCGGCCGATGAGAAAAAGGCCCCCACGGCACAGCAAAGCAAGATGGCGACCTGCAACAAGGATGCCGCAGACAAAAAGGGCGATGAGCGCAAGGCCTTCATGAAGGAATGCCTGAGCGCCAAGCCGGCAGCTGCCCCGACCCAGCAAACCAAGATGAAAACCTGCAATGCCGATGCCAAGGGCAAGAAGGGTGATGAACGCAAGGCCTTCATGAAGGAATGCCTGAGCAAGTAAGTCCCCTCCGGCTCCAAACCCACCCTGCTCCGGCAGGGTTTTTTATTGCCGCGGCACCGTCAGCGGGCGTGCAGGAAACCGGGCTGGCTGTAGTGGTGTTTCAGGAAATCGATCCACAGCCGCACCCTGAGCGGCAGATGGCGGCGCTGCGGAAACACCGAATAGATGCCGTTGGGCGGTGCGGCAAAGTCACCGAGCACCTCGACCAGCGCCCCGGAGGCGATTTCGGCCTCGACCTCCCAGGTGCTGCGCCAGGCGATGCCGTAGCCGGCCAGGCACCAGTCATGCAGAACCTGGCCGTCAGAACAATTGAGGGGCCCGCCGGGTTTGAGGTGCACCACTTCGTCGTCGCCGTCCCCTTCCGAGGGGGTGGAGGCCGCATCGGCACCCGCAAGGCTGCCTTTCTGCTGCCGCCCCGGCACCTGGCGCGGAACGCGAAACGCCCAGCCCCGGGTCTGCGAGGCTTCGCTGGACAGCGTCAGGCAGTCGAACTGCGCCAGATCATTGGGGTGCCGGGGGGTGCCATGGCGCCGCAGGTATTCCGGCGTGGCCACACACAGGCGCCGGTTGTCTGCCATGCGCACGCTCACCAGGGAGGAGTCGGGCAAGTCACCCACCCGCACCGCACAATCAAAACCCTCGGCCGCAAGATCGACCACCCGGTCGCCAAGATTCAGTGAAATCGTCACCTCGGGATGCAGCTCCCGGAATTTCGGCACCAGCGGCGCCACATGGCGCCGCCCGAAGCCGGCCGGCGCCGTGATGCGCAAATGCCCGCTGGCCTTGACACCGCCCGCCGAGACGCTGGCCTCGGCATTGGCCACGTCGGCCAGCAGGCGCTGGCAGTCTTCCAGGAATGCGCTGCCTTCGTGGGTCAGGGTGATGCGGCGGGTGGTGCGCACCATCAGTTTCACGCCCAGGCGCTCCTCCAGCGCATCGAGCCGGCGCCCCATGAGGGCGGGCGCAACGCCCTCGGCCAGCGCAGCCGCCGTCAGGCTGCCACGGGTGGCCACCGAGACAAACGACTCCAGCTGCTTGAATTTGTCCATCGCTGCAAATTGTGGCCGCCAGCTCCGGCAGGGCTTGCGCTCCGCAGGGCAATTCCGTCGCTGGCGCAGGGGTATGCACAGGGATGCCTTGCCATCATTAAATACAAAAAGTAAATAATCAGTCTACATTTTTGCAATTAATACACATTCAAGTATCAAATACATTATCGGCATGGACAAATCCGCTGCCGGTCGCCGTGACACGCCCCGCGCCATCCTGTTCGATGCCTATGGCACGCTGTTCGATGTGTACAGCGTGGGTCTGCTGGCCGAGCAGCTGTTTCCCGGGCAGGGACAGGCGCTGGCCATCCTCTGGCGAGACAAGCAGATTGAATACACCCGGCTGGTCACCACCAGCAACCACGGTGTGCACTACCAGCCGTTCTGGGACCTGACCCGGGCGGGCCTGCGTTTTGCATGCAAGCGCCTCGGCCTGGACCTCAGCACCGGGCGCGAGCAACAACTGATGAACCAGTACCGCCACCTCAGCGCCTTCCCGGAAAACCGGGCGGTGCTGGCCGACCTGAAAGCCCGTGGCGTGGCCACCGGCATCCTGTCGAATGGCGACCCAGAGATGCTGGCGGTGGCCGTGCGCAGCGCCGGGCTGGCCGATCTGCTGGACCATGTACTCAGCGTCGACAGCCTGCGAAAATACAAGACCCACCCCGACGCCTATGCGCTGGGGCCGCAGGCCACCGGCCTGCCGGTGCAGCAGATCGGTTTTGTCAGCTGCAACGGCTGGGACGCGCTGGCCGCCACCTGGTACGGCTACCAGACGCTGTGGGTCAACCGGTACCAGATGCCCTTCGAGGAGCTGGGCACGCCACCCACCCACATCGGCAGCTCGCTGCGCGATGTGTCCCGTTTTTTTGCTTCCACCTGATTTCTTTTTTCACTTCACTTTTCACACAGCCACACCATGACTGCACGCACTTCCATCCACCGCCTCCAGGTCGCCACCGAACTGCACCAGTTCATCGAGAGCCAGGTGCTGCCCGGCACCGGCATTGCCAGCGACAGCTTCTGGGCCGGCTTCGATGCCATCGTGGCCGACCTGGCACCGAAAAACATCGCGCTGCTGGCCGAACGCGACCGCCTGCAGACCGAACTCGACGGCTGGCACAAGGCCAACCCCGGCCCGATCAAGGGCATGAAGGGCTACCGCAAGTTCCTCGAAAAAATTGGCTACCTCGTGCCGGTGCCGGAAAAG
>DASWYJ010000397.1:0-11242 GCA_036405035.1 Burkholderiaceae bacterium | reverse complement strand
AGCCGCAGGCGCGCAGGTTGTACAGCAGGCGCCCGTTGCCGCAGGCGAGATCGAGCACCGCCACGTCGCGCCGGGCCGGCAGCAACGGCGCCACCACCTTCTGGTGATAGGGGTTGACCAGGTCAGCTGGATGCAGCACGTCGCCAGCCTGGCCGGTCGACACATAGGCGTTGTAAAGACGGGATTTCCAATCGGACATGCAATTCCTCTGTCTGCCGGGCCGAAGGGCACTCCGGCAGCAGGAATCATTGTGCCAGCCGTGCGTTGCGTGCCCACGGTGGAAAGAGACAAGGCCGCAACTGCGGCCTTGTTCGTGAGTGAAGCGGGATGTGCTTTATTGCTTCTGCTCCAGCAAGGGCACCGCCGCCCCGTCCCCCAGCGACAGTAGCCCGGCCTTGGCATACACCTTCAGCTTGTCGCGCGTGTCGATGATGTCGAGGTTGCGCATGGTGAGCTGGCCGATGCGGTCGAGAGGCGAGAAGGGGGCGTCTTCCACCTTTTCCATGCTCAGGCGCTCGGGGGCGTAGGTGAGGTTGGGGCTTTCGGTGTTGAGGATGGAATAGTCGTTGCCGCGGCGCAGTTCCACGGTCACTTCGCCGGTCACGGCGCGGGCCACCCAGCGCTGGGCGGTTTCGCGCAGCATCAGGGCTTGCGGGTCGAACCAGCGGCCCTGGTAGAGCAGGCGGCCGAGCTTGAGGCCGTTCACACGGTACTGCTCGATGGTGTCCTCGTTGTGGATGCCGGTCACGAGCCGCTCGTAGGCGATGTGCAGCAGCGCGAGGCCGGGCGCCTCGTAGATGCCGCGGCTCTTGGCCTCGATGATGCGGTTCTCGATCTGGTCGCTCATGCCCAGGCCGTGGCGGCCGCCAATGCGGTTGGCTTCCAGAATGAGGGCTACCGGGTCGTCGAAGGTCTGGCCGTTCAGCGCAACGGGCTGGCCTTCCTCGAAACGCACGGTGACTTCTTCGGCTTTCACGGCCACGTCGTCTTTCCAGAACGCCACGCCCATGATGGGGTTGACGATCTTGATGCCGCTGTTCAGGTGCTCCAGGTCCTTGGCCTCATGGGTGGCGCCGAGCATGTTGCTGTCGGTGCTGTAGGCCTTCTCGGCGCTCATCTTGTAGCCAAAGCCGTGCGCCGTCATGAAGGCGCTCATTTCGGCGCGGCCACCCAGTTCGTCGATGAACAGCTGGTCCAGCCAGGGCTTGTAGATGCGCAGGCTGGGGTTGGTCAGCAGGCCGTAGCGGTAGAAACGCTCGATGTCGTTGCCCTTGAAGGTGCTGCCATCGCCCCAGATGTGGACGTCGTCCTCCTTCATCGCCGCCACCAGCATGGTGCCGGTCACGGCGCGGCCCAGCGGCGTGGTGTTGAAGTAGGTGATGCCGGCGGTGCTGATGTGGAAGGCGCCGGCCTGCAGTGCGGCAATGCCTTCGTGCGCCAGTTGCAGGCGGCAGTCGATCAGCCGGGCCTTCTCGGCGCCGTATTCCATGGCCTTGCGCGGAATGGCGTCGTAGTCGGGTTCGTCGGGCTGGCCGAGGTTGGCGGTGTAGGCGTAGGGCAGGGCGCCCTTGCGCTTCATCCAGTGCAGCGCGGCGCTGGTGTCCAGCCCGCCGGAGAAAGCAATGCCGACCTTCTGGCCGACCGGAACGTTCTGGAGGATGGTACCCATGGTGTTCAGCCGAAATGGCAGATGTAGTGGTAGGCCTCGGTCACGCGGATCTGGAAGCTCGAATTCCCCGGCACGCTGAACTTCTCGCCTGCGGCAGACGTGAGCCAGGCATCGCTGCCGGCCAGCTTGTATTCGCAGGAGCCGGCGGTGCATTCCATGATTTCGGGCGCGCCGGTGTTGAAGGTCAGCGTGGAGGGCAGCACCACGCCCACGCTTTTCCTGGTGCCGTCGGCCAGCGTGATGCTGTGGCTCACGCATTTGCCGTCGAAATAGACATTGGCCTTGGTGGCGACGGAAACGGCGTCGAATGTATCGGTGGTCATGGGGAGTTGCCCGCAGCTTGGGCACAATGGTTGAGCAAGCCGACGATTTTAGCGGGGGCGCCGGCCGGGCCGGGTTGGCCGGGCCGCCGCGCCGAATCCGGTTTGCCCGCCGTTGCGTATTTATCACCAATCCGACCTTTGTCCATGGCCAGCAACACACCAGATCTCCTGTTGATCGAACTCATCGACCGTATCGGTGCCGTGCACACGCAGCCGGGTGGGGCCACCCGGGCTTCTGCCGAGGCGGCGCTGCGCCAGCTCTACGACATCACCTCCTCCAAGCTCTACGGCGTGGCGCTGCGGGTGGTGGGCAACCGCGAGTGGGCCGAAGACGTGCTGCAGGACGCCTATCTCAACATCTGGCGCATCGCCGGCGACTACCGCGCCGCGCTCAGCCCGCCCATGGCCTGGATGGGCGTGATCGTGCGCAGCCGTGCGCTCGATTTCCTGCGCCGGCGCGGCAGCGAGCGGGTCGATCTGAACCAGCCGCTCGACGATTTCATCACCGACACCGTGGCTGGCGACCAGCCCAACCCGATCGACACGGCCCACGCCAGCGAGTGCGCCTGGGCGCTGCACCAGTGCCTGGCCCGGCTGGAGAGCAAGCACCGCGAGGTGGTCAGCCTGGCCTACCTGCGCGACCTCAGCCACGGCGAGCTGGCTGCGCAGCTCAAGCTGCCGCTGGGCACGGTGAAAACGTGGATCCGCCGCGGCCTGGAGCAGCTGCGCGGCTGCATGGCCCGGTTCACCTGAATGCGCCGGCCCGCCCGATTGATTTCTTGATTGTGTTCACACCATGAATTTCGCCCACCGCCCCGAATTGCTCGAACAGCTCGCCGCCAGCTACGCGCTGGGCACCTTGCGTGGCGCGGCCCGCCGCCGTTTCGAGGCGGTCGCCCGGCAGAACGTCGCGGTGCGCGCCCAGGCCCTGATCTGGCAGGAGCGCCTGGCCTCCCTGACCGAGCTGCAGCCCAGCGAGGCACCGAGCGCCAATGTCTGGAAGCGCATTGCCAACGTGGTGGAAAGCCAGCGCCAGCAGGCCGCCGCCGGCAACGCGCCAGCCCCCGCCGCCGCGCCGCTGCGCCGCGCGATGGGCTTCTGGCGCGGCGCGGCCGGGCTGGGCGCACTCGCCAGCGTGGTGGCCGTGGTGGTGGGCTTCCAGCTCAGAGGCCAGCTCGACAGCCAGGCCACCCTGCTGGCCGACGCGCTGCAGAAAAACACCGCCCTGCAGGCCGAACTGCAGGCCATGCCCGACATCCAGTACGTGGCCGTGCTGTCGGACGACCAGGCCGTGGCCTCGGTTTTGGTCACGTTCGACCCGAAGAAGCAGACACTGATGCTGAAGCGGGTGGCCGATTACCACGAGGCGCAGGACCGCTCGCTGCAGCTGTGGGCGCTGCCCAAGGCCGGCGCCGGGCCGCAATCGCTCGGCGTGGTGGGGGAAGGCAAGCTGGTGCACCTGACGGCGGCCGACAGCGCGGTGCGCGAAATGCCGGCGCTGGCCATCAGCCTGGAGCCCAAGGGCGGGGTCAGCGGCGAGGCCGGGCCGACCGGGCCGGTGCTCTTCAAGGGTGCGCTGATCTCCACATCGCTATGAATTCAATAGCTATGGCGATAGAAATGGCGCTGGCCAATGGCCTATCTGGCTTGAATTACCCCAGAAAACCGAGATTTCTGGTGCTGTAGTTCGCCAGATTCGGCAACACGCTGGCCTGGTCGGTCGCCGAGACGCCGAACCAGGTGCCCAGCGTGGCGGCAAACTGGTCCACCGCCAGGCTTGGCAGCAGCCGGCCCTGGCCCACGTCGTCGGGCCCGTTGTTGGCGATCACCGGCGCCGTGCCCACGAACGACTTGCCCAGCACGCTGCCGCCCAACACGAAATGCATGCTGCCCCAGCCGTGGTCGGAGCCGTCCTTGTTGCTGACCAGCGTGCGGCCGAAGTCGGAAGCGGTGAAGCTCGTGACCTGGTTGGCCATGCCCAGCTCCACCGTGGCGTTGTAGAACGCGCCGAGCGCGTTGCCCACCGTGGCCATCAGCACGGGGTGGGTGGCGAGCAGGCTGTCGTGGGTGTCAAACCCACCCAGCGACACAAAGAACACCTGGCGCCTGGCGCCCAGCGCATTGCGGGCCTGGATCAGCCGCGCCACCATGCTGAGCTGGCTCGCCAGGCTGTTGCCGGCGGGGAATACCGTGGCCAGCGGCGGGTTGGCCGCCAGCGCGGTGGTGATCTGGTCGGTCGAGTCCACCGAGCGTTTGGAAATGCGGGCGTATTCGGATTCGAACAGGTGGGCGCGCGGCGCCGTCATCAGCCCCTGCAGCGCGGTGGAGCAGGCGGCCGAGCCGAAGAGCGGGTTCTTGATGCCGTTGACCGGCACCGCGCCGCCGGTGGTGACCTGGTACTGCACCGCGCTCTGGCCCGACAGGTACACCGCATTGCCGGCCACGCTGATGCAGGTGAAGGTGCTGTTGCCATTGCCGGCGGCAAAAAGATCACCGATGCGCCCGCCCCAGCCCGAGGTGGCGCCTTCGGGCGACAGCGATTGCCAGTACGACTGCTGGTCGTTGTGCGAGAACAGCTTGGGCGGCAGCGGCACCGAGCGGGCCGCGTACTGCGCCTTGGTGGTGGGCTGCACCAGCGTGCCCACGTTGAGCAGCGTGGCCATCTTGCCGGCGTTGAAGATCGGCAGCAGCGGCGCCAGCCCCGGGGCCAGCGCGTACTGGCGGCCGCCGGGCAGTGCGCTGGCCGGGTTCAGCACGGTGCCGGCCAGGCTGCCGCGGTCGATCGCGATGTTGCTGCGCAGGCCGGCGTAGGCGTTGTAGCTCGCCTGGTCGTAGGGAATGAGCGTGTTGGCGTAGTCGTTGCCGCCGAACAGGAAGACGCAGACCAGCGCCTTGTAGTCGGTGGCGGTCTGCGCGGCAGCCTCGCCCAGCGCGGCGAGGTTCATGGCCCAGGGCGTGGCGGCGGCCAGGCCCAGCATGCCGGAGCGTTGCAGGAAGGCGCGGCGCGAAGCGGGGAGGGAAGGGTGGCGCATGGGGGCTTCCGTTCAGTGGGGGCGGCGCATTACTTTTGCGCGATGTATTCGGGCGACGCCAGCACCAGCACGGTGGCGGCATGGACCCGGTTGCGTTTGCCCGCGTCGCTGCTGGCGTTGATGGTGTCGAGCGCGGTTTTCAGCGTGGCCAGCGTGGCCGCTGACACCTGGCCGGCAGCCAGCACCAGGTTGATCTCGGCCAGCAGCGCCGCCGAATCGGTGGCCAGCGCCAGGAACGCGGTGTAGTTGCCGCGCACATCGCCGGCCCCGTTGGCCACCACCGCCTGCATGTAGTTCACATAGCCCGCCACGGAAGACTCGGTGATGATCTGGAACTCCGGCCCGCTCAGGCCCTGGTTGGCAATGGGGCTGTTGGGCGGCACATAGCCCGGCCGGAAGAAATTGAACACCGAGCCGGCCCGCATCGGGCTCTGTCCGAGCCGGTTGGCCGGATTGGACAGGTCGCCGATGGTGTAGGTGCCCGAGGTGGAGGTGGCGCCGAAGGCCCGTGCCCAGTTCAGGAAGCGCACCACCGGCTCGCGCAGCTTGCCGAAGGCGGAGCCGGCGGCCACGCTGGCGCTGCGCGCCTCGTCGTCGAGCAGGATGGCGCGGATCGTGGCCCGCATGTCGCCGCGCACACCGGCGCCGTTGTTGGCAAAGGCGGCAGCCACCCGTGCCACATAGGCCGGGCTGGGGTTGCTGGTGACCAGCCGCTGGATCAGCTGCCGGCCCACGAAGGGCGGCAGGTTGGGGTGGTTGAACAGCGTGTCGAGCGCGATGCGCAGGCTGTCCACGCCGTTGGTGCCGGCGGGAATGGTGGTGCCCAGAAAAACCTTGCTGCCGCTTTCGTGGCCGGCTGCCGTCTGCACCATGGGCCGGCGCCACGCCGCATGCGGATAGGGGGCGGTGTAGCCGGTGAGGTTGAGGTCCCAGCCGGTGAACACGCGGGCCAGCCCGCTCACGTCGGCCTGGTTGTAACTCTCCACCGGCGCGCCCCCCACCAGCCGGGGGGTGCCGTTGGCGTTGAGCTCCACCAGGCCGATGGTGAAGAGCTGCATCAGCTCGCGGGCGTAGTTTTCGTCGGGCACGCTGCCGGTGGTGGGGTTGGCCCTGGTGTTGCCGCGGAAGGTCAGGTAGAAGCCCATGGCCGGGCTGGTGGATATCTCGCCCAGCAGCGTGCGGTAGTTGCCAAAGGCATTGGCTTCCAGGATGTCGAGGTAGCAGGCCACCCCGAACTGGCGCCAGTCGGCCTCCACGCCGAGCACCGACACCACGCAGATCTCCGACAGCGCCAGCACCACCCGCTGGCGCAGCAGGTCGGGGCCTTCGATGAATTTGCGCCACAGCGTGTTGTCCAGGCCCGCCGTGCTGTTGCGGTTGGCCTCGGCGCCGAAACCGTTGGCCACCAGCCAGTCGTAGTGGCCCAGGCTGGGCGGCAGCGCAAACTGGGCATTGATCCAGGCCGCGTAGCTGCTGGACTGCAGCGCGGTGATGTCGGCCTTGCTGGCCCCCAGCGTGGCCTGCGCCAGGAAACGCGCAGCTTCGGTGGCCGTGGGTGGCGGGGCGGGCGGTGGTGGTGGTGGTGATGGAGAGGGCGGGCCGGTGGGTGTATCTGCGCCGTCCCCGCCGCCACCGCAGGCCGTCACGGCCAGTGCCGACAGCGCCAGTACCGGCAGGCCGGCGCCGCGCGCGGGTGTGCCTGTGGGGAGCGGCGGCGGGTTGTGCGGAGAGGGCTGTGGGACGGCGGGCGTATCGTTTTCGGGCGCAGAAGAAGCAGCGGGCTGCGCGGCAGTATCCATGGGGTTTTCCGGCTGGTGATGGGGGTGCCCGGGGCACGCAACCCACTATAGGGCGGCCCGTGCGCGCCCATGTTTTGAACAAGGGCGGCAGGCCGGTGTTTTTCGCCGGATGCGTGCATTCCGCACGGTTGGCCGGGCACAAAAAAGCCCGGCGGGGGCCGGGCTTTGGATGGGGGCGCGGCGCGCTCAGCGCCAGTGGCGGTGGCTGGAGTAGCCGAGATTCAGCGACACACCGACCGGCGCGTAGGGCCGTGCGTAGTAGCCCGGATAGGCCGGGGGATAGGTGGGGTAGGTCGCATAGGCGGGCACCGGGTAGGGCGCGGCGGCGTAGGGCTGCATGGCCTGCGGTGCGGGCTGGAGCGGGGCGCTGCCCACCGGGGTGATCTGCAGCGGAATGGTCGGGCCCGGGTCGTTCTGCATCTGCACGGTGTACTGGCGGCCAGCGTATTCGTAGACCACGTTGTAGCCCACGGAGCGGTTCTCGTACACGGTCTGGGTGCCGCACTGCTGCATGTTCTGCACCTGCTGCACGCCACCGCCCTCGATGTTGTCGCCCAGCATGGCGCCGCCCAGAACGCCCAGCACCGTGGCGGCGGCCCGGCCGCTGCCGCCGCCGACCGAATTGCCCACCGCGCCGCCGGCAATCGCGCCGAGGACCGCGCCAGCCCCCGATTTCTGCGGGGCCACGGCCACCGGCACGGTATTGCACACCTGGCGCGGTACGGCGACCTGCTGCACCACCGGCGTGCTGGAAAGCACGCGGCCCACTTCCTGGGCCGAAACACCGGCAGCGGCCAGCGCCAGCACGGAGATAACAAGAGTCTTGGTCATGGTGAAAATCCTTCCTGGCCAACCGGGGCAGCCGCGCTGCACCGGGATGGCATTGGCGCTATTTTCCTCTTTTGAACACCCGGGCATCGCGGAGTTCAGTAAATCCATCGTAAAGCTGCGCAGCCAACCGTATCCGCACGGCGGAACGGCACGGCGACCACACGATCCTAGCCGCGGCCCTGCCAGGCATCGGCCGAGAAACCCACGGTGATGTGGCCGTCGGCCCATTCCACGATGGGCCGCTTGATGGCGCTGGGCTGCTCCACCAGCAGCTGCCGGGCGCTGGCGGCGTCGGTCACGCGGGCCTGGGTGGCGGGGTCGAGCTTGCGCCAGGTGGTGCCCTGGCGGTTCAGCACCTTTTCCCAGCCCAGTGCGGTGGTCCAGGCGGCCAGCCGGTCGGCGGGCACACCCTGTTTCTTGAAATCGTGGAAGCTGTAGGGCACACCGGCCTCGGCCAGCCAGGCGCGGGCTTTCTTGACGGTGTCGCAGTTCGGAATGCCGTACAGCGTGGCGGTGGCGGAAGGGGTTTTCATGGGGCGCGATGATGCGCGATTTCGCGCTCGGCGACAATCCGGCACCTGTGTTGACCTGGCCCCGATGAAAACGCTTCCCGACTGGCTCGCCCACTGCGAGCGCCTGCACCCGACAACCATCGACATGGGGCTGGACCGCGTGCGTGCGGTGGCCGAACGCATGGGGCTGCGCTTCGATTGCCCGGTGATTACCGTGGCCGGCACCAACGGCAAGGGCTCGACCTGCGCCATGCTGGAAGCCATCCTGCTGCAGGCCGGCTACCGCACCGGTGTCTACACCTCGCCGCATCTGGTGCACTTCGAGGAGCGCTGCCGGGTGCGCGGCGAGCCGATGAATGCTTCTGAACTGATAGCGCACTTTGAAGCCGTGGAGCTGGCCCGGACCGGAAATGGTGTTGAAATCAGCCTCACCTACTTCGAATTCACCACGCTGGCCATCCTGCGCTGCCTGGCGCAGGCCGGGCTCGACGCCGTGGTGCTGGAAGTGGGGCTGGGCGGCCGGCTCGACGCGGTCAACATTATCGACACCGACTGCGCCGTCATCACCAGCATCGATCTGGACCACACCGAGCTGCTGGGCACCGACCGCGAGAGCATCGGATTCGAGAAGGCCGGCATCCTGCGCGCCGGCAAGCCCGCCATCGTCAGCGATCCGGTGCCGCCGGAAAGCGTGATCGGCCATGCGCTGGACATCGGCGCTGACCTGTGGCGCATCGGCGTGGATTTCAATTTCTCCGGCGACAAGCAGCAGTGGGGCTGGGCCGGCCGCGGCCGGCGCTACAGCGGCCTGGCGTATCCGGCGCTGCGTGGTGCCAACCAGCTGGTCAATGCCTCCGGTGTGCTGGCGGCGCTGCAGGCGCTGCGCGGGCGCATTCCGGTCACGGCGCAGGCGGTGCGCAACGGGCTGGCGCTGGTCGAGCTGCCCGGGCGGTTCCAGATCGTGCCGGGCCAGCCGGTGCTGGTGCTCGATGTGGCGCACAACCCGCATTCGGTGGGCGCGCTGGCGGCCAACCTCGACGCAATGGGTTTCTACCCGCGCACCCACGCCGTGTTTGGCGCCATGGCCGACAAGGACCTGGTGCCCATGCTGGCCCGCGTGCAGCCGCTGATCGACCGCTGGTATTTCACCGACCTGCCCACCGCCCGCGCCGCTTCAGCGGCCGACCTGCTGGCGCGCTGGCAGGCGCTGCCGGCCGGTGGCCACCAACCCACGGCCAGCACCCACGCCGGCCCGCAGCAGGCACTCGACGCCGCCATCGCCGCAGCAGACCCCACTGATAGAATCGTGGTTTTCGGATCGTTCTACACCGTGGGTGGGGTGCTGCAAAACGGCGTACCCCGGCTGCATGCCCAGCACCTTGCGCCCGGGCCTGGAACGCCCTCCTGATCTCCATATCCATGGCCTTTTTCAAGTTCCGATTGCCCGGCCAGCGCGGCGCCAGTGAATCCACCGGCGGCGCGGCGCCCACCGAAAGCGTGGAAGTGCTGCGGCAGCGGGCCAAGCACCGCCTGATTGGCGCCGCCGTGCTGGTGCTGCTCGGCGTGATCGGCTTCCCCCTGCTGTTCGACACCCAGCCCCGGCCTATCGCGGTCGACATCCCGATCAGTATCCCCGACAAGAACAAGGTCGCACCGCTGACGCTGCCACCGCCTCCGCTGGCCGCCCGCCCGTCGGCGGCCGAGGCCGTTGGCAAGCTGGCGCCTCCCGCGCGCAACCCCAGTGTGGCACCGGCTTCCAGCCTCGATGACCGGGAGCAGCTGGTGGGTGCCGATTCGGTAAAGAAAGCACCCGCAGCCAGCGCAAAACCTGCCGATGTTGCTCCTAAAAAGGAAGCAACAAAACCCCCGCCCGAGAAAAAGGACAAGCCGAAGGAATCCGCCCGCAGCGACGAGGGCAGCAAGGCCCAGGCCCTGCTGGAAGGGCGCGACAGTGGAACCAAGGGCTCTACCGCGCCGGAACCGGCCCGTGCCAAGGCTTCCTCCGAAGCGCACGGCGACGACCGCTTCATCGTGCAGATTGGCGCCTTTGCCGAGAACGCCAAGGCGCGTGAAGCGCGGCTCAAGGTCGAGGCGGCGGGCTTGAAAACCTACACCCACGTCGCAGATACGAAGGACGGCAAGCGCATTCGCGTGCGGGTCGGGCCCTATGACAGCCGGGCCGAAGCCGAAAAGGCCGCCAAACGCATCAAGGGCCTGGGTTTGCCGGCTGCCATCCTGACGCTGTAGCGCAATGGCTGCGCTGGACTGGATACTGCTGGCGGTTCTGGGCGCTTCGATGCTGCTCGGGGCCTGGCGCGGCCTGGTGTACGAAATGCTGTCGGTGGCCGCTTGGGTGGCCGCGTTTTTTCTGGCACAGTGGTTTGCGCCCGCAGCTGCCGAGTGGCTGCCCATGGCCGGTGCGGCCGAGCCGGTGCGGTATGCGGCGGGCTTTGTGCTGGTGTTCGTGGCGGCGGTGTTTGCCGGCGGCCTGGTCGCCTGGCTGCTGAAGAAGCTGGTCGAGGCGCTGGGCCTGCGGCCGGTGGACCGCACGCTGGGCATGCTGTTTGGCCTGCTGCGGGGCCTGGTGCTGCTGCTGGCGGTGACCGTGGTGGTGGGCATGACGCCGCTGCAAGGCAGCCCGTGGTGGCAGCAGTCGGCCGGTGCCGGCATGCTGGTGGCGGCGCTGAAGAACCTGAAGCCGGTGTTGCCGGAAGCGTTTGGAAGGCATCTGCCTTCCTGAGTGGGGTAGGGTGGGTGTCCGGCGGTTTCCCGCCGGGCCCGCCACAAAAGGACCAAGACATGTGTGGAATCGTTGGTGTTGTCAGCAATGCCCCCGTCAACCAGCTCATCTATGACGCGCTGCTGCTGCTGCAGCACCGCGGCCAGGATGCAGCCGGCATCGTCACGCAGCAGGAACGCAAGTTCTTCATGCACAAGGCCAAGGGCATGGTGCGCGACGTGTTCCGCACCCGCGACATGCGCGCGCTGCCCGGCGCCGTGGGCCTGGGCCAGGTGCGTTATCCCTCTGCCGGCAACGCCTACAGCGAGGAAGAGGCCCAGCCCTTCTATGTGAACG
>DASWYJ010000396.1:0-4048 GCA_036405035.1 Burkholderiaceae bacterium | reverse complement strand
AATACCGGGGGCTTTTGCCCCGTGTTGGGAAGGCCGGCCTTGCGGCGGCGGCAGGATTGCCAATAATCGGGACAGCTTTCCCGCCATTGGCATGCAAGATTCCCAAATTTTATCGACCTTCGACGAGGCGCCCGCTGCGGGTGCCCCGCCAGCCCCGGCACGCACGCTCGTATTCGACGCCTGCCATGTGGGCGTGGTGCTGCGTGCGGTGCTGTTTGTCGAGGTGGTGTGTGGCATCGGGTCAATGTTCGTGACCGACAGTTTTTCCGGCTGGCTGGCCCGCCTGGCCCTGCTGGGCGGCGGCGCGTTGCCGGCCACGCTGCTGTGGCTGCTGGTGGCCTGCAGCCTGAAAGTGGTGCTGGGCCGCTGCCCGCCGCGGCTGCAGCAGGGGTTGGGCGTGGCGCTGGGCGCACTGTGTGGACTGGCCGGCTGTGGCCTGCTGGCGCTGGTGGCCGACAACGCCCAGCCACCCTGGTGGGGCAGCGCGGCCACCGGGGCCCTGCTGGCGGCGGCGCTGGTGGCGGCACTGGTCTGGCGTGCCCGGGGGCAAACCCCGGCGGCCACCACCGCCCGGCTGGCCGAGCTGCAGGCCCGCATCCGGCCGCATTTCCTGTTCAACACACTCAACAGCGCGGTGGCGCTGGTGCGGGCCGAGCCGGCGCGGGCCGAGGCGCTGCTGGAAGACCTGGGCGACCTGTTCCGCCATGCGCTGGCCGAGCAGGGCGCCTCGGTCACGCTGGCGCAGGAAATCGCGCTGGCCCGGCGCTACCTGGCCATCGAGCAGGTGCGTTTCAGCGAGCGGCTGCAGGTGACCTGGTCGCTCGACCCGGCTGCCGACGGCGCCCGACTGCCGCCGCTGCTGCTGCAGCCGCTGGTGGAAAACGCAGTGCAGCACGGCGTGGAGCCCAGTGCCAGCGGCGCGCAGCTGGATATCCGCACTGCCTGCCGCGGCGACCGGGTGGTGATCGAGGTGGTCAACACCGTGCCGGCGGGCCAGGGCCGCGCCGGCCATGGCCTGGCCCTGGCCAACCTGCGGGCCCGGCTGGGTTTGCTGCACGACGTGCAGGGCCGCCTGCACACCCGGTTTCGCGACGGTGTGTACACGGTGCGCATCGAGGTGCCGCTGTGACCGCGCCGCTGCGGGTGCTGATCGTGGACGACGAGGCGCTGGCCCGCGCCCGGCTGCGCACGCTGCTCGCCGAATGCACCGGGCTGCGCACCGACGTGGTGGGCGAGGCGGCGCAGGCGGTGCAGGCCATGGAACTGCTGGCGCGCCAGCCTTGCGACGTGGTGCTGCTCGACATCCAGATGCCCGGCAGCAGCGGGCTGGCGCTGGCGGCGCAGATTGCCGCGCTGCCGCAGCCACCGGCGGTGGTGTTTGTCACCGCCCACGCCGGCCATGCGCTGCAGGCCTTCGACGTGGATGCGCTGGACTACCTGACCAAGCCGGTGCGGGCCGAGCGCCTGCTGCTGGCGCTTCAAAAAGTAGAGCGAACTATCAAGGTGCGGCGCTGGCCAGAGCCCGAAAATGCCGAAGAATCACTGCTGATCCAGGACCGGGGCCGCGCCGAGCGCGTGCCGCTGGCCGATGTGCTGTACCTGAAAGCCGAACTGAAATACGTGACGGTGCGGACCGCCGGGCGCGAATATGTGCTGGATGCCGCGCTTAGTGAGCTGGAGCAGCGCTACGCCGGCCGCTTTGTGCGCACCCACCGCAATGCGCTGGTGGCGCGCCACGCGCTGCGGGCGCTGGAGCGGCACCTCGACCCGGTGGAGGGCGAGCACTGGACGGTGCGGCTGAGCGGCCTGGACGAACGCATTGCCGTCTCACGCCGCCAGCTGGGGGTGGTGCGCGACGCGCTGGCGCTGTAGCACCGGCGCGTCGGCCTGCTTACGACCGGAAGATCTGGCCGTTCTGCACCCGCACGCGGTCGCCCACGCGCAGGTCGCCTGGCGAACTCAGGTCGTAGGCGCGGTAGGCGCCGCCGTCGAGCTGGATGGAGACACGGTAGGTCTCCACGACCTGGCTGTTGCGGTTCTTGTCGATCTGGTTGCCGGCGATGGCACCGCCCACCGCGCCGAGCACGGTGGCCGCGTCACGGCCGCTGCCGCCGCCAATCTGGTTGCCCACCACACCACCCACCACGCCGCCAATCACCGTGCCGGCCACGCCGCTGCCCTGGCGGGCTTCGCTGCGCAGCAGTTCGATGTTGGCCACACGGCCGTATTCGGTGTAGTTGCCCTGGGCGTTGGCTGCGGGGTAGTTCGAGGCCGGGTAGCCCGATGCCGGATAACCTGACGAGACCGGCGCCGGGGGCGCCGAGCCGCAGGCGGCCAGCGAGGCGGCCAATACGGCGCCGGAGGTGATGGCGAGAAAGCGTTGACGGGGGGTCATGGAAAGCTCCTGAAAGGTGAAAACGGTGGGGGTTAGCGCATGCCGAAACGCACCTTGGCGTCGGCGATGCAGCTGTCCTTGGTGGCGCCCGACAGCGCATTGCAGCGCTCCTTGGCGGCGCTGAAGTCGGCCGACAGCTTGTCGCCGACCGCGCTTTTCTGGGCGTCGGCCAGTTTCTCGACGCGCAGGTCTGCGCTGTCGGCATCGGCCTTGCTTACCTTGGCGTCGGCCAGCGCACGCACGTGGGCGGCCTTGGCGTCCTTCTCGCAGACATCCTTGGCGTTGCCGGCGAGGTCATCGCACTTTTCCTTGGCGATGTCGTACAGCGCGTCGGCGCGGGCTTCGCGCACGTCGAAATCGGCCTTGGCGCTGGGCTTGTACCGGGCTTCGAGTTCGGCCTTGGCAACCTTCTCTATGCCCTTGGCCTCGGCCTGGCAGATGTCCTTGGTATTGCCCGCCAGCACGTCGCAGCGGGCCTTGTTGGCCTTCAGGTCGAGTGCGATGCGGTCTTCGGTGGCCTTGTACTCTGCCTTGGTCATGGCCATGGCATGACCAACGAACAGCGGGGACAGGGCAAGGGCCAATGTGGCGATGCGGAATTTCATGGGTGCTCCTTCAGTGCAAAACGGGATGGGGAACCTGCCGTGTCGGCAGGCGCCACCACATGACCAAACTGTAGGCGGGGGGGCGTGCCATGGGGGTAGGAGCCGGGGGCTGGCACACGTAGGCCAATGCCTACGGCAGGGGCTGTTTCCCGTGCTGCCGGCGGGGGCGCGTGCTAGCATCCATGCCCCTGTCCCACCCCCGTTCCGAGAAGAAAAGCCGTGCCACCGACGCCCCCCCGCCCCCTTGTGATCGCCACCCGCGAAAGCCGGCTTGCCCTGTGGCAGGCCGAGCATGTGCAGGCGCTGCTGCGGCAGGCCGGGCATACCGTGTCGCTGCTGGGCATGACCACCAAGGGCGACCAGATCCTCGACCGCTCGCTGAGCAAGGTGGGTGGCAAGGGCCTGTTCGTCAAGGAGCTGGAAACCGCCATCGAGGAAGGCCGTGCCGACATCGCCGTGCATTCGCTGAAGGATGTGCCCATGGAGTTGCCGGACGGCTTCCAGCTCGCCTGCGTGATGGCGCGCGAAGACCCGCGCGACGCCTTTGTTTCCAACCACTACGCCAGCATCGACGCGCTGCCCCAGGGTGCTGTGGTGGGCACCTCCAGCCTGCGCCGCGTGGTGCTGCTGCGCGCGCTGCGACCGGACCTGCGGATCGAGCCGCTGCGTGGCAACCTCGACACCCGGCTGCGCAAGCTCGACGAAGGCCATTTCGACGCCATCGTGCTGGCGGCCGCCGGCCTGATGCGGCTGGACCTGGCCAGCCGCATCCGCACCCGCTTCTCCCCCGAGCAGATGCTGCCGGCCGCCGGCCAGGGCGCGCTGGGCATCGAGATCCGCAGCGACCGCAGCGACCTGGCCGGGGTGCTCGCGCCGCTGGCCGATACACCCACCTGGATCGCCGTGGCCGCCGAGCGCGCGGTGAGCCGCGCCATGGGCGGCAGCTGCTCCATGCCGCTGGCCGCGTTCGCCCAGTGGCAGGACGGGCGCCTGCATCTGCGCGCGGCCTGGGGCGACCCCGATGGTGGCGCCGGCCTGGTGCGTGCCG
>DASWYJ010000395.1:0-1928 GCA_036405035.1 Burkholderiaceae bacterium | reverse complement strand
AATGCCGAAGTGGCGCTGGCCGCGGTCGACCAGGCGCTGCTGGAACTGGCGCCCAACACCAGCTGGAAACTGCTCGACGCCATGCTGCAGCGCCGCTCCTGGGGCGTGGAAACCTCCACCGCGCAGATGGAGATCGTGGGCCGGCGGCACTATGGCCGCAAGGCCGTGCCGCCCGGTGGCGGCGGGGGCCGCAACCCGGCGCGCGAGCTGCTCGACACGCTGCTGCTGTGGAACCCCCGGGTACAGCTCGATGCACAGGGCCAGGCCACAGTGACCGTGCCGCTGAATGACGCGCTCACCAGCTTCAGCATCACCGCGGTGGCCGACGCCGAGACCGGCCTGTTCGGCACCGGTCAGGCCAGCATCCGCACCACACAGGACCTGCAGATCATCAGCGGCCTGCCGCCGCTGGTGCGCGAAGACGACCAGTTCCGCGCCGCCTTCACGCTGCGCAACACCACGCAGCGCGCGATGAAGATCGAGGTCGCACCGCGCGCCACGCTGCTCGAACTGAAGCCGCAGACGGTGGACATTGCCGCCGGCGCCTCGCAGGAAGTGGCCTGGACCGTGACCGCACCGGCGCAGCTGGCCTTCAGCCGCGCCGAATCCATCCTCTGGGAAATTGCCGCGCGCGAACTGCCGGCCGCCGCCGGCGCCACCGCCGCGCGCGACACCCTCAAGGCCAACCAGCGCATCGTGCCCGCCGTGCCCACCACGGTGCAGCAGGCCACGCTGGTGCAGATCGACGGCAGCTACACGCTGCCGGTGCAGGCACCACCCACCACGCTGGTGGTGGGCGGCCAGCCACGCGGCGGCCTCAAGCTCGGGCTGCAGGCCAAGCTGGCCGACGGCATGCCCGGCGTGCGCGACTGGTTCCTGGCCTATCCGTTTGCCTGCCTGGAGCAAAGAACCAGCAAGGCCATCGGCCTGCGGGACCCCAAGCTCTGGCAGACCATGACCGCGCAGCTGCCCACCTACCTGGATGCCGACGGCCTGGCCGCGTACTTCCCGCCGCGCGACGGCGAAGCCCGGGGCGGCAGCGACGCCCTCACCGCCTACGTGCTGGCCGCCAGCCACGAGGCCGCGGCACTCGACCCGGCCTTTGTGCTGCCCGCCGACAGCCGCGCCGCCATGGAGCGCGGGCTGCAGGCCTTTGTGGAAGGCCGCGTCAGCCGCAGCTACTGGAGCCCGGCCAGCGCCAAGGGCCTGGACCTCGATGTGCGCAAGCTCGCCGCGCTCGATGCACTGGCGCGCGCCGGCAAGGCCAAGGGCAGCATGCTGGCCAGCCTCACCGTCGCGCCCAACCAGTGGCCCACCCATGCGGTGATCCACTGGCTGAACATCCTCAAGCGCGTGGCCGACGCCCCGCAGCGCAGCGAACGCACCGCCGAGGCGCTGCAGGTGCTGCGCGCGCGCCTCACCTTCCAGGGCACGCGGCTGGGCTTCAGCACCGAAGCCAGCGACCCGTGGTGGTGGCTGATGGCCAGCCCCGACACCAATGCCGCCCAGCTGCTGCTGGCCGTGCTCGACGAACCCACGTGGAAAGACGACATCGGCCGCCTGGCCACCGGCCTGCTGGCGCGCCAGCAGCGCGGCGCCTGGGGCACCACCACCGCCAACCTGTGGGGCAGCCTGGCGGTGCAGCGTTTCTCGGCGCGCTTCGAATCCACCCCGGTGACCGGCACCACCCGCGCCGGCACCAGCGCCGCCAGCGCCAGCGCCGACTGGGCCAAAACCCCCACACCCGCGCTGCAGCTGCCCTGGGCCAAGGGCAACCCGGCCGACAGGCTCAGCGTGGCCCACCAGGGCAGCGGCAAGCCCTGGCTCACGCTGCAGTCGCTGGCGGCGGTGCCCCTCACCGCACCGTTCAGCGCCGGCTACCAGATCAAGAAAACCGTCACGCCCATCGAGCAGGCCAGCAAGGGCAG
>DASWYJ010000394.1:0-1518 GCA_036405035.1 Burkholderiaceae bacterium | reverse complement strand
GTAGCGGTTCAGCGCCACCGCGCCCAGCCGCTGGCCGAGCGCGGCCTGCAGCTCGGGCGAGAGCCGGTACGGGTTCTCCATCGCGTCGAGCTTGACCATGCCAGCGGCGTCCTGCACCACGTAGGCGTGCATGGCCTGCACATCGGGGCGGATGCGGGCCAGCGGATCCGGCGCGCTCATGGCGTGCCCCGCATCGGCGGCACCACCGCCAGCCGCAGTTCGGCGGCGCGGGCGTGGGCCTGCAGGCCTTCGCCATAGGCCAGCTCGGCCGCCACCGGGCCGAGCACCTGCGCGCCGGCCTGGCTGACCTCGATCAGGCTGCTGCGCTTCTGGAAGTCGTACACGCCCAGCGGCGAGCTGAAACGCGCGGTGCCGCTGGTGGGCAGCACGTGGTTGGGGCCGGCGCAGTAATCGCCCAGGCTTTCGCTGGTGTAGGCACCGAGGAAGATGGCGCCGGCATGCACCAGCAGCGGCTCCCAGCGGTGCGGCTCGCTGCTCGACACCTCCAAGTGCTCGGGTGCGATGCGGTTGCTGATGGCGCAGGCCTCTTCCATGCTGCGGGTGTGGATCAGCGCGCCACGGCCATTGAGGCTTTTGGCGATGATCTCGGCGCGCGGCATGGTGGGCAGCAGGCGGTCGATGGCGGCCTGCACCGCGTCGATGTAGGCCGCGTCGGGGCACAGCAGAATGCTCTGCGCCAACTCGTCGTGTTCGGCCTGGCTGAACAGGTCCATGGCCACCCAGTCGGCCGGCGTACTGCCGTCGGCCAGCACCAGAATCTCGCTCGGGCCGGCGATCATGTCGATGCCCACGGTGCCGAACACACGGCGCTTGGCGGCGGCCACGTAGGCATTGCCGGGGCCGGTGATCTTGTCGACCTTGGGCACGCTGGCCGTGCCATAGGCCAGGGCCGCCACGGCCTGCGCGCCGCCGATGGTGAAGGCCCGGCTGACGCCCGCCACATAGGCCGCGGCCAGCACCAGCGGGTTTTTCTCGCCCTTGGGCGTAGGCACCACCATGATGATTTCAGCCACACCGGCCACATGGGCCGGAATGGCGTTCATCAGCACGCTGGACGGGTAGGCCGCTTTGCCACCGGGCACATAGATGCCCACGCGGTCGAGCGGTGTGACCTTCTGGCCCAGCAGCGTGCCGTCTTCGTCGCGGTAGCTCCAGCTCTCGCCGTTGGCTTTCTTCTGCGCCTCGTGGTAGGTGCGCACGCGGCGGGCGGCCGATTGCAAAGCCTCGCGCTGGACGGCGGGCAGGCCGTCGAAGGCGGTTTTCAGCTCGGCCTGGGTCAATTCCAGTGCCTGCAGGCTGGTGGCGCTGAGGCCATCGAACCGCGCGGTGTATTCCAGTACCGCCGCGTCGCCCCGTTGCTGTACGTCGGCCAGGATGTCGGCCACCCGCTGCTCGATGGCGGCGTCGGTGTCGGCCGACCAGTGCAGCCGGGCCTTGAAATCAGCCTCGAAAGTGGCCGCGGCCGTGGTCAGTCGGGCGGGTTTCGCTATCAATGTC
>DASWYJ010000393.1:0-2354 GCA_036405035.1 Burkholderiaceae bacterium | reverse complement strand
ATAGCGTATGCACCAGATTCTGCGCTGGCCAGCGCCACCTTTTGTATGCATTCCCGGGCCACGGCGAGCTGCGATGCCCAGATCTCCAGCGCGTCGTGCTCCACCCAGCCGGGCTGCGGAAAATGCTGGGCAAACTCCTGCTGGGCCATGGCTACCACCGCGCCCTGGCGGTCGAACAGCATGGCGCGCGAACTGGTGGTGCCCTGGTCGAGCGCGAGGATCACATCCATCCGGCAAGCGTAGCGCATGCGCCCGGCCCGCGCCACCTGGCAGCCCGCTACCGGCCGGGTGACAATGCCGCTTTCGCCAACCTGCAGCCGGCCACCGGGCCGGCCCCGAACTCCAGCACCTCAGCATGCACAACCAGCACATCGCATTCATCGGCGGCGGCAACATGGCCAGCGCCATCATCGGTGGCCTTCTCCAACGGGGCCTGCCGGCCGGGCAGATCACCGTGGTCGAACCGGTGGCCGAGGCGCGCAGCCGCCTGCAGGCGCAGTTTGGCGTGACCACGCTGGAAGCCCCCGGCGCGGCGCTGCAGCAGGCGGGCCTGGTGGTCTGGGCCGTCAAGCCGCAAACCTTCCGCGAGGCGGCGCAGCAGGCGCGCGCCTTCACCGGCAGCGCGCTGCACCTGAGCGTGGCCGCCGGCATCCGCTCCGACAGCATTGCCCAATGGCTGGGCACCGAGCGGGTGGTGCGCAGCATGCCCAACACGCCGGCACTGATCGGCAAGGGCATGACCGCGCTGTTTGCCCGGCCGGCCGTGAGTGGCGACGACCGCACGCTGGTCGATCAGGTCGTGGCCACCACCGGCGACGCGCTCTGGGTGAGCGCCGAAGCGCAGCTCGACGCCGTGACCGCGCTCTCCGGCTCGGGGCCGGCCTATGTGTTCTATTTCATCGAGGCCATGACCGAAGCCGGCGCCGCCATGGGCCTGCCGGCCGCGCAGGCCCAGCAGCTGGCGATTGCCACCTTCATCGGTGCCGGTGAGCTGGCCCGCGCCTCCAGCGAACCGCCCGCCGTGCTGCGCGAACGGGTGACCTCCAAGGGTGGTACCACCTACGCCGCCCTGACCTCGCTGGAAAACGACCGGGTGAAGGAATTGTTTGGCCGGGCACTGCGCGCCGCCGAGCAGCGCGCGCGGGAACTGGGCGACGAATTCGGCCGCTGACGCGCCAATACCCCTACAAATTTCAGGCACAATCGCGGCGCCGTGGCCATGGCCGCCCGGCAGCCCGCCCTTCAACCACGATTGTTTCCATGAAAAAACTCTTCTCCGCACTGATCAGCGCCGCCCTGATCGCCACCCCGCTGGCCCTGGTCAGCACCTCCGCCGCGGCCGCCAAGCCTGCGGCCTCCAAGAAGCACAAAAAGGGTGGTGCGAAGGTCAAGAAAGTGCGCCGCGCTGCACCGGTTGCCCAGTAAGCACGGGCTTCGCCCCAAAGAAAGGCCGCCTCCAGGGCGGCTTTTTCATGGCGGGAAGCACCCCGCTACCGCAGCGCAGTGCCCAGCACGATGCCGGCAAACACCGTGGCGCCCAGCCAGTGGTTGCTGCGGAAAGCCTGGAAACACCCTTCCCGCGTGCGGTGCCGGATCAGCCGGAAATGCCAGGCCACCTGCGCCGCCGCAACAAGCAGCGCCAGCCACAGCGGCCAGCCGAGATGCTGCGGCGCCAGCGCCACCGCGGTAATGGCCAGGTACAGCATGTAGAACAGCATGATCGCCGGCACGTCCCGGTGGCCCAGCGTGATGGCCGAGGTTTTCATGCCGATCTTCAGATCGTCGTCGCGGTCGACCATCGCGTACTCGGTATCGTAGGCCAGCACCCAGAACAGGTTGCCCAGCAACAGCAGCCAGGCCTGCGCCGGCACCAGGCCCGCCCATTCCGCCAGCGGCACGCCGTGGCCGCGCACGGCGGTAAAGGCCATCAGGATGCCCACACTGAACGCCACGCCCAGCACCGCCTGCGGCATGGACACGAAACGCTTGGCGTAGGGATAGGCCAGCGTGATGGCCAGCGCCGCGAATGAGGCGGCAATGGTGGCGGCATTGGTGGTGAGCACCAGCGCGAACGCCGCCAGCGCCGCCGAGGTGCCCGCCGCCAGGTACAGCGGCTGCGGCGAGATCGGGTTCAGCGCCCACCCGGTTACGAACCCGGCGACCACCCACCCGAACGTCCCCACCAGCCGCACGTACCAGAACGCCCCGCTCCCGTTCGCCAGGTTGCGGAAGCTGATGACCACCGCGAGCGTGAGTGTGATTTGGGTGCCGATCGCGTACCCCAGGACGAGGAGGAACAGCGGCAGCACGGCGTCGGCCGGGTCCGCGGTGGTGCCGTCGTGGGTGTCGCACAC
>DASWYJ010000392.1:0-5303 GCA_036405035.1 Burkholderiaceae bacterium | reverse complement strand
CCCAGCTACGTCAAGAATCCCAAACTGATTGCCTGGGTGGCCGACATGGCCGCGCTGTGCAAGCCCGAATCGGTGTACTGGTGTGACGGCAGCCAGGAAGAGTACGACCGCCTGTGCCAGGCGCTGGTCGATGCCGGCACGTTCACCCGCCTGAACGCCGCCAAGCGCCCGAACAGCTTCCTCGCCTGCTCCGACCCGTCGGACGTGGCCCGGGTGGAAGACCGCACCTACATCTGCAGCAGCAAGAAGGAAAGCGCCGGCCCCACCAACAACTGGATGGACCCGGCCGAGATGCGCGCCACGCTGCAGCCGCTGTTCGACGGCTGCATGAAGGGCCGCACCATGTACGTGGTGCCGTTCTCGATGGGCCCGCTGGGCTCGCCCATTGCCCATATCGGCATCGAGCTCTCCGACAGCCCCTATGTGGCCGTCAACATGCGCATCATGACCCGCATGGGCAAGGCCGTGTACGACGTGCTGGGCGTCAACGGCGAATTCGTACCCTGCGTGCATACCGTGGGCGCGCCGCTGGAAGCCGGCCAGGCCGACAGCAAGTGGCCCTGCAACAAGACCAAGTACATCGTCCACTACCCCGAAACCCGCGAGATCTGGAGCTACGGCTCGGGCTACGGCGGCAATGCGCTGCTGGGCAAGAAGTGCTTCGCGCTGCGCATCGCCTCCAACATGGGCCGCGACGAAGGCTGGCTGGCCGAACACATGCTCATCCTGGGCGTGACCAACCCGCAAGGCAAGAAATACCACGTGGCCGCCGCGTTCCCCAGCGCCTGTGGCAAGACCAATTTTGCGATGCTGATCCCGCCGGCCGGCTTTGACGGCTGGAGCGTCACCACCATCGGCGACGACATCGCCTGGATCAAGCCCCAGGCCGATGGCACGCTGCGCGCCATCAACCCCGAGGCCGGCTACTTCGGTGTGGCACCGGGCACCAACACGCTGACCAACCCCAACTGCATGGCCAGCCTGAACGAGAACGTGATCTTCACCAACGTCGCGCTGACCGACGACGGCGACGTGTGGTGGGAAGGCATGGGCGACGCCCCGGCCCACGCCATCGACTGGCAAGGCAAGGACTGGACCCCCGAGATCGCCAAGGAAACCGGCGCCAAGGCCGCCCACCCGAATGCCCGCTTCACCGTGGCCGCCGCCAACAACCCGGCGCTTGACCCCGAATGGGACAACCCGGCCGGCGTGAAGATCGACGCCTTCATCTTTGGTGGCCGCCGCTCCACCACCGTGCCGCTCGTGACCGAAGCGCGCAACTGGACCGAAGGCGTCTACATGGCCGCCACCATGGGCTCGGAAACCACCGCTGCGGCCTTTGGCCAGCAGGGCGTGGTGCGCCGCGACCCGTTCGCCATGCTGCCCTTCATGGGCTACAACATGAGCGACTACTTCCAGCACTGGCTCAACCTGGGCAAGAAGCTGCAGGCCGCAGGTGCCACGCTGCCCCGCATCTACACCACCAACTGGTTCCGCAAGGGCGAAGACGGCAAGTTCGTCTGGCCCGGCTACGGCGAGAACATGCGCGTGCTGAAGTGGATGATCGACCGCATCGAAGGCAGCGCCAAGGGTGCCGAGCACGTGTTCGGCGTGAGCCCGGCCTACGAGGAACTCAACTGGACCGGCCTGGATTTCAGCGCCGAACAGTTCAAGACCGTCACCAGCATCGACAAGGCCGCCTGGCAAGCCGAGCTGAAGCTGCACGAAGAGCTCTTCACGCAGCTGGCCTACCACCTGCCGGCCGAACTGACCGCCACCAAGGCCGACATCGAAAAGCGCCTGGCCGCCTGAGCGCGACCTCCGCCACCGTGTAAATGGCCGGCCCCTACCGGGGCCACCATCCGAGCCGCCCGGGCCACAAACCCGGGCGGTTTTTTTGTTGCACCCAGCAAAAAGGGGCGCTGACGGCGTGCCGGCGCCCCTTGGGACCATTTTCCAAGCCATACAGGCCGCTGGCCAGCATGGCAACTATCTATTCAGCTATATTTTTGGTAGCGAATCAACCCAGTTGGCGCACGTCGCTTGCGGCGTCCCGGTCCATCGCACGGCTCAGGTCGGCCATCAGCCGGCCGTCCATCTGGGCCATGGACCAGATACGGGCCTCATTGGCCGCAGTGCGGCGCGCCTGCTGCCAGCGGGCCCAGTGGTTGCGGGCTTCGTGCGCAAGCTGGCGGGCCGGCGTGGCCAACAGGGCCAGCCCGGCGAACGCAACGCTCCACAACACGATCCACGCCGCCAGCAGGTGGCCTTCCGACCAGTTGCCAATGATTTCGTTGGCCAGCACCAGCAGCGCCGACACCACCGCTGCCAGCAGCAGCGTGGCCAGAACGCGACCGCCCTTCTGTGCGGCGCCCTCGGAAGCGGCTGCATCGCCGGCAGCCGACGGGGAATAACGGGGATGTACCAGTGTGCCCATGATGAACTCCTGAAAGAAACGGTAGGTAACGGCTCCATACTAGGGTAAATACCAGTGCCATTCAAATTTAGATTGATGATGCTGGTTATTCATGTTGATGATGAATTGACTACACGCCAAACCCTTCCCCATGCACAGCCCCAACTTTCGCACCCTCGATCTCAATCTGCTGCGGGTGTTTGATGCCGTGATGGCAGAGCGCAGCCTGACACGCGCTGCACGCAAGCTGGCACTCACACAGCCTGCCGTGAGCAATGCGCTGCGCCGGCTGCGCGAGGTGCTGGGCGACGATCTGCTGCGGCGCAGCGGCCAGGGTGTGGAGCCCACGCCCCACGCGCAGGCACTGTGGCCGGCGGTGCGCGATGCACTGGGCCAGCTGGAAGCGCTGCTGGCGCCGGGCGATTTCACGGCGGCCGAGGCCGGCAACACCTTTGTGCTGGCCATGGCCGACGCCACGGCCGCCGACCTGATGCTGCCGCTGGCCACCCAGTTGGCGCACGAGGCGCCCGGGGTCACGGTGCGGGTGGTGCCCCTGACCACGCGCGATCCCCGGCGCCTGCTGGACGAGGAGGCCGCCGACCTCGCCATTGGCTATTTCCCCGCCGTGCTGGCCGATCTCACCGCGCGTGCGCAGTCCGGCACGCCGGAGGGTTTTGCCCACCAGCGGCTGTATGACGGGGAGTACGTGTGTGTGATGCGGCGCGGCCACCCGCTGGCCCGCGGCCCGCTGACGCTGGAGCGCTACTGCGCCGCGCGCCACCTGCTGGTGAGTTTTTCCGGCCGGCCCTACGGCTTTGTCGATGAGGCGCTGGCCGCGCTCGGGCTGCAGCGCCGGGTGGTGCTCACCGTCAACCAGTTCTTCACCGGGGGCCGGGTCGTGGCCGGCTCGGACCTGCTGGCGGTGTTGCCACGCCACTTCCTGCACGTGACGGGCATGACCGACGCGCTGGTGGTGCGGGAGCTGCCCATGGCCATGCCCATCGTGCATGTCGATGCGCTGTGGCACCAGCGCCACCACCATGCCGCCGCCCACCGCTGGCTGCGCGAGGCGGTGCTGGCGTCCAGCCGGCAGGCCTACGCCAGCGCGGGGTAGTCGGTGTAGCCCTTTTCGCCGCCGCCGTAGAAGGTGGCCTTGTCGGGCTCGTTCAGCGCGGCCGCTTCCTTCAGGCGGCGCGGCAGGTCGGGGTTGGCGATGAACAGCTTGCCGAAGGCCACCAGGTCGGCGCCCTGGTCCAGCGCATCGGCCGCCAGCGCGCCGTTGTAGCCGTTGTTGACCATCCAGGCGCCGTCGCCGCCGGCATCACGCCACACCTGGCGCAGCGCGGCGTAGTCGAAGGGGGTGTCACCCTGCTGGTGGTCGCGCGGGCCGCCGGTTGCGCCTTCAATTACATGGATATAGGCCAGCTTCAACGGGCCCAGGCCGCGCACCGCGTGTTCGAACAGCGGCTGCGGGTGGTCGTCCTTCGCATCGTTGGCCGGCGTTACCGGGGAGAGGCGCAGGCCAACCTTGCCGGAGCCGATTTCTTCCGTTACCGCCCGCACCACCTCCAGCAGGAAGCGGCTGCGGTTCTCGATGGAGCCGCCGTAGCCGTCGGTGCGCTGGTTGGAGCCGGAGCGCAGGAACTGGTCGATCAGGTAGCCGTTGGCGCCGTGCACCTCCACGCCGTCAAAACCGGCGGCAACGGCGTTGCGGGCGGCGCGGCGGTAGTCCTGCACGATGCCGGGGATCTCTTCCGCGTCGAGCGCGCGCGGCGCCGAGGTTTCGGTGAAGGTGGGCACACCGTCCTTGATCAGCACGGTCTTGGTCTTGGCGGTGATGGCCGACGGCGCCACCGGCTGGCCGTGGCCGGGCTGCAGCTCGGTATGCGAGACGCGGCCCACGTGCCACAGCTGCACCACGATCTTGCCGCCGGCCGCGTGCACCGCGTCGGTCACGCGTTTCCAGCCCGCCACCTGCTCGCTGCTCCAGATGCCGGGCACGTCGGCGTAGCCCTGGCCCTGGTGGCTGATGGCGGTGGCCTCGGTCACGATCAGCCCGGCCGTGGCACGCTGCAGGTAGTAGGTGGCCATCAACGCCGTGGGAATGGCGCCGGGTGCACGGTTGCGGGTGAGCGGCGCCATCACGATGCGGTTGGCCAGCTGCAGGCTGCCGGCCTGTGCGGGTTCGAACAAGGTGGACATGGAAATCTCCGTAAAGGCGGCGGCGGGAATGCCGGCGCACCAGGGGTGGGGATGGGGCGAGATTACGGCGGAATCCGAAGCCTTGCCGGCCACATGTTGTTGCGATTTGGGGTAGAAGGCACCGGGCCGGCGCCGCTGCGCAGACTGCCGCACAATCCGTGCATGCCGCCTTCGCCACCCCCCGCCACGCTGTCGCCCCGCACCGTGCTGCTGCTGGCGGTGGCCCTGTCGATGGGAGCCGCCATTTCGCTGGGCATCACCCGGTTTGCCTACGGGCTGCTGCTGCCGCCGATGCGCACCGACCTGGGCTGGTCGTACACGCTGGCCGGTGCGATGAACACGGTCAATGCCCTGGGCTACCTGCTGGGTGCACTGGTCACGCCGCGCCTGCTGCAGCGCATGGGCGCAGCGCGGCTGATGCTGGCCGGCGCCTGGCTGGCCAGCCTGTTCATGGCGCTCAGCGGCTTTTTCACCGACGCCACGCCGCTGCTGCTGCAGCGCCTGCTGGCGGGGGTGGCGAGTGCCTTCATCTTCGTGGCCGGCGGGCTGCTGGCTGCCCGGCTGGGCGGGCTGCAGCCGTCGCGCAGTGGCCTGCTGCTGGGGCTGTATTACGGCGGCACCGGCGTGGGCATCGTGGTGTCGGCGCTGCTGGTACCGGCCGCGCTGGAGGCCGCCCAGGCCCGGC
>DASWYJ010000391.1:0-3602 GCA_036405035.1 Burkholderiaceae bacterium | reverse complement strand
CCACCACGCTGGTGCTGGCCGCCGGCAGCGCACTGGCCGCCAGCTCGGTCAAGGCCACCGTCAATGGCATGGTCTGCGCCTTCTGCGCGCAGGGCATCGAGAAACGCCTGGGCAAGCTGCCGGCCACCCAGGCGGTGTATGTGGACCTGAAGAACCGGGTGGTCGCCGTCGAGGCCAAACCCGGCCAGACGCTGAGCCACAAGGCCATCACCACGGAGATCACCGACGCCGGCTACACGGTGGTGTCGCTGGAAGACCTGCCGAAATCGGTGGCGGAAATCCGGGCGGAAACCCGCGCCGGCAAATGAACGGCAACCCCACCCCGGCCCCCGCACAGGCCGGCTTCTGGACCGCGCTGGCCAGCCTGTTCACCAGTACCGGCACGCTGCTGTGCTGCGCGCTGCCGGCGCTGCTGGTGGCCGTTGGCGCAGGTGCGGCGCTGTCGTCGCTGGTCTCGGCCGTGCCACAGCTGGTGTGGCTGAGCGAACACAAGGGTGGCCTCTTTGGTGCCGCCGGGCTGCTGCTGGCAGCCAGCGGGTGGCTGCAATGGCACAACCGGCGCGCGCCCTGCCCGGTCGACCCGGCGCAGCGCAACGCCTGCCTGCGCACCCGCGCCACCGCCGGGTGGCTGTGGGGCCTGAGCGTGGGCATCTATGCCGTGGGCGGGCTGTTCGCTTTTGTGCTGCCGTGGCTGGGTGACGCTCTGTAGCTCCATATTTAATAGCTAACTATGCAGCACTGGCGCTGGCCCCGGCCATATTTTGTTTCAAAAATGCGACCATGGCCTGTAGGAAGTCGCCCGCCCGTGCTAAGGTAACGCATGCCCAAAACCCTGCGCTACACCGTGGTCGCCATCCGCGAAATGCTGGTCTCGGCAGGCCCCTTCCTGCTGCTCGCCATTGGCCTGCTGGTGCTGGCCTACTGGTGGCTCAACCCCAACCCACCCAAAACCGTGACGCTGGCCACCGGGCCGGCGCAAAGCGCCTACGACGAGTTCGGCAAGCGCTATGCGAAGGCGCTGGCCGGCTACGGCATCACGGTCCGGCTGCTGCCCAGCCAGGGCTCGCAGGAAAACCTGGAAATGCTGCGCGACGGCCGGGCCGACCTGGGCTTCGTGCAGGGCGGCACCAGCGAGCGCAGGATGGAAGACGAGGAAAACCTCGAGTCGCTGGGCAGCCTGTTCGTGGAGCCGCTGTGGCTGTTCTACCGGGAGGCGGTGGCGCCGCAAGGCAGCAACAGGGAGGCCAGGGACACCAAGGCTTTCAAGCCGCTCAGCAGCCTGGCGCAGCTGCAGGGCCTGCGGGTCAACGTGGGCACCGCCGGCAGCGGCGTGCCCAGCCTGGTGGCCAAGCTGCTGGAAGCCAACCGCATCGATCCCGCCAGCATCACGCTGTCGCAGCTGGAGCAGACCCCGGCTGTCACCGAATTCCTGGCCGGCAATCTGGACGCGGTGGTTTTTGCCTCGGCGCCGGAAGCCGTGATGGTGCAGCTGCTGCTGCAGACCCCGGGCATCCGGCTGATGGATTTTCCGCAGAGCGAGGCCTACGCGCGCCGCTTCGCGTTCCTCACGCCGGCGACGCTGCCGCGCGGTGTGGTGGACCTGGCGGCCGACATTCCGCCACAGAACCTGCGGCTGGTGGCGCCCACCACCGCACTGCTCACCCGTGTGGAAACCCATCCGGCCCTGCTCCAGCTTTTTTCGCAGACCGCACAGGCGCTGCACGGTGGCGCCAGCTGGTTCACCCGGGCGCGGCAGTTCCCGAACCTGGAGAACACTGAGCTGCCCATTGCCAAGCAGGCCGAGCGCACCATCAAGAACGGGCCGCCGCTGATGCAGCGCTACCTGCCCTTCTGGCTGGCCAACCTGATCGACCGCATGTGGCTGGCGATGGGCGTGATCCTGGCGCTGCTGCTGCCACTGAGCCGGGTGGTGCCGCCGCTGTACGCGTTCCGCATCCGCTCGCGCATCTTCCGCTGGTATGCGCAACTGCGCGACATCGAGGAGCGGCTGCAGCACGAAGACGCCGACGTGGCGGAACTGCGCAAGGAACTGGACGCGCTCGACAGCGTGGCCGGCAAGATCGCGGTGCCGCTATCGTACGCCGACGAGCTGTACGCGCTGCGTGGCAACATCCAGCTGGTGCGGCGCCGGCTGCAGGGCACGCCCGCAGCCGACGACGCACCCGCAGCGGCGCTTACTTGAGCGACTTGAAGCGCACGCGCTTGGGCTTGGCGCCTTCTTCGCCGAGGCGCTTCTTCTTGTCGGCCTCGTATTCCTGGTAGTTGCCGTTGAAGAAGGTCCACTGGCTGTCGCCTTCGGCGGCGAGGATGTGGGTGGCGATGCGGTCGAGGAACCAGCGGTCATGGCTGATGACCAGCACGCTGCCGGCAAACTCCAGCAGCGCGTCTTCCAGCGCGCGCAGGGTTTCCACGTCGAGGTCATTGGACGGTTCATCGAGCATCAGCACGTTGCCACCGGCGATCAGCGTCTTGGCCAGGTGCAGCCGGCCACGCTCACCGCCGGACAACGTGCCCACGCGCTTCTGCTGGTCGCCGCCGTTGAAGTTGAAGCGGCCGCAGTAGGCGCGGCTGGCCATCTGGAACTTGCCCACGGTGAGCATGTCCAGCCCGCCGGAGACGTCTTCCCAGACCGTTTTTTCATTGGCCAGATCGTCGCGGTTCTGGTCCACGAAGGCCATCTTCACCGTGCTGCCGATGATCACTTCGCCACTGTCCGGCTTTTCCTTGCCGGCGATCAGCTTGAACAGCGTGGACTTGCCGGCGCCGTTGGGGCCGATGATGCCGACGATGGCGCCGGCCGGAATCGCAAAGCTCAGGTTGTCGATCAGCATGCGGTCGCCAAACGACTTGCTGACGTTGTGGAACTCGAACACCTGGGTGCCCAGGCGCTCGGCCACCGGGATGAAGATTTCCTGCGTCTCGTTGCGCTTCTGGTATTCGTAATCGCTCAGCTCCTCGAAGCGGGCCAGGCGGGCCTTGCTCTTGGCCTGGCGGGCCTTGGGGTTCTGGCGTGACCACTCCAGTTCCTTCTTCAGGGCCTTGGCGCGGGCTTCCTCGCCCTTCTGTTCGCTTTCCAGGCGGGCCTGCTTCTGCGTCAGCCAGTCGCTGTAGTTGCCCTTGTAGGGGATGCCGGAGCCCCGGTCGAGTTCGAGAATCCACTCGGCGGCGTTGTCGAGGAAGTAGCGGTCATGGGTGATGGCCACCACGGTGCCGCTGTAGCGCTGCAGGAACTGCTCCAGCCAGTCCACACTTTCCGCGTCCAAGTGGTTGGTGGGTTCGTCGAGCAGCAGCATGTCGGGCTTGGACAGCAGCAGGCGGCACAGCGCCACGCGGCGCTTCTCGCCGCCGGAGAGCACACCGATGTTGGCGTCCCACGGCGGCAGGCGCAGCGCGTCGGCGGCGATCTCGAGCTGGTGCTCGGAGTCGGTGCCGGCGGTGGCGATGATGGCCTCCAGCTCGGCCTGCTCGGCGGCCAGTGCGTCGAAGTCGGCGTCTTCTTCACCGTAGGCCACGTAGACCTCTTCCAGCCGGGCACGGGCGGCGTAGACCTTTTCCATGGCCGATTCCAGGCTCTCGCGCAC
>DASWYJ010000390.1:0-7071 GCA_036405035.1 Burkholderiaceae bacterium | reverse complement strand
CTCGCGCGCGCTGGCGGCGATGGGCCCCGACGTGGTGCGCATCGGTGCCGCCCGATCCATTCAGTATGCGCTGCGGGATAGCGTTCGCGGGCTGCCCGACATCGCCATCCACCGGGTCGATGCGGAGGGCAAGGTCACGCCGCTGGGGCAACTGGTTCCGGTGCGGCCCCAGGGCTTTGTGATGCAGCAGGCCGATGGCGCCACGGTGTACAGCGAAGGGCTCCCGTGGTGGCTGCTCGACATGCGCCCGCAGGGGTTTCTGGGCCGTGCCTTTGCCGCCCGGCTGGCCACCCCGCTGGGGCTGCCGCCGCAGCTTGCGGATTGGAGCGACACCCAGATGCTCCGCGCGCTGCTCCTGCAGGGGCAGGATGCGGTGGGCAATCTGGTGCTGGGCAACGGTGCGCGCGAACGGCTGCTGGATGCGCCCGTGCCCGCGCCCATTGCGGCAAGCGCAAAGGAGGCCGCCTACGTGGAGTTGGCGGTGGAAGCCGCCAGCGGGGGCTTGCCCGGCTCCTCTGCCGGCGGCGAGCAGCCCAAGTTTGCGGCTTTTGCACAGACCCCGGCAGGGCCGCGCCACGTGCTGGTGAAGTTCACGCTGCCGGAGGCCAACCCCGTGACGGAGCGCTGGCGCGACCTGCTGCTGGCCGAACACCATGCGCTCGAGACACTGGCCGCGTCGGGCGTGGCCGCCGCGCGTTCGTGCGTGGTCGATGCCGGCAATGGCCAGCGCTTTCTGGAAGTCGAGCGCTTCGACCGGGTGGGCGGCACGGGACGGCGCGCGGTGTTCTCGCTGGCGTCGCTCGACGCGGAATTCGTCGGCAACGCACGCGCGCCCTGGCCGGACATCGTGGCCCAGCTGGCCAGCGAAGGCCATGCCACCCGCGAAGCCGCCGACGGTGCGGCGCTGCTGTTCGCCTTTGGCACGCTGATTGGCAACACCGACATGCACAACGGCAACCTGTCGTTCACCAGCGCGAACGGGCAGCGGCCCCTTGCACTGGCACCCGCCTACGACATGCTGCCCATGGGCTTCGCGCCCCAGGCCAGCGGTGGCATGGCAGACACGCTGGCGCCGGTTCGGCTGCATCCCGCTGTGGGCACCGGCGCGTGGGTGCAGGCGGCAGACCTGGCCCGGATTTTTCTCGACCGCGTTCGCGGAGAGCCGCGGTTCTCCGCGGGCTTTGGCCGTTGCATCGACAACCTGGCAAGGCACATCGCCGATGCGGGCGGGAAGATCGGCCGGCTCGGCTGATTTCGCCTGAAGCCTCCGGCAGGTTCGGTGCCGTCTGCCTTGAACGCGGCGCCCGGCACTGACAGGCCCGCTGTACCCGGAGCGACAGCGGCCTGCCCCGAACACCCCGTTCACCGGCCCCCGCCGCGTATGCTTGCTGCATGACAGCATTGCGAATCTACGCCGGCCCGGCTGCGCGGGAGCACATCCGCCGGCATGGCCTGCAGCCGGCCGACGTGCGGGTGATTCCCGGCGCCGCTGGCGGCCCCAAGGGCCTGATCCTCGGCCCGCTGGACCGTTTCATTTTTGGCGACTGGCTGGCACAGAGCAGCCAGCCTGTGCATCTGGTGGGCGCTTCCATCGGCGCCTGGCGCATGGCCACCGCCTGCCTGAATGACCCGGTGGCGGCACTGGCCCTGCTGGAACAGAACTACATCCACCAGCACTACGAGCTGCCACCCGGCCAGAAGCGGCCGAGCGCGGCGCAGGTGAGCCGGCAGTTCGGCCAGAGCCTGGTCGATTTTTATGGCGGCCGCATCGGCCAGGTGCTGAACCACCCACGCTACCAACTGCACATCGTCACCGCCCGGGGCCGGCACCTGCTGGGGCGCGAGCACGGCCTGCGCACGCCGCTGGGCTACCTGGGCGCTTTTCTCACCAACAGCGTGCACCGTAAGGCCATGGGCGCCTGGCTGGAGCGGGTGGTGTTTTCAAGCCCCGGCGCGGAGCTGCCGTTTTCCACGGCGGACTACCGCACCCGCCAGGTTCCGCTGACGGACGGCAACTTCAATCCCGCGCTGCAGGCCAGTTGCTCCATTCCCTTCGTGTTGCAGGCGGTGCACCACATTCCCGGCGCGCCGCCCGGCGCCTACTGGGACGGTGGCATCACCGACTACCACCTGCACCTGAACTACCCGGCGCACACGGCCGGCGGCCTGGTGCTGTACCCGCATTTCCAGAAAGCCGTGGTGCCCGGCTGGCTCGACAAGGGCCTGAAGTGGCGGCACCGCGCCACGCCGTTCCTCGACAACATGGTGGTGCTGGCGCCCGACCCGGGCTGGGTGAAAACGCTGCCCAACGCCAAGCTGCCCGACCGCACCGACTTCACCCGCTACGGCGCCAACCTGCAGGGCAGGGTGCAGGCGTGGAGTAGGGCGGTGGCGGCAAGCCGGCAGCTGGCGGACGAATTCGCGGCCTGGCTGGCGCGACCGGACATCGGCCGCGTGGAAGCGCTGTAAAAAATAAGTTGCGCGCGCTGCATCCAGACCGCTTGCCGGCGTGTTGAGGAGGAAGTGGCACCCCCAAAGTGCCGCACCCATCCATCAACCCGACTTCTGGAGAAACCCGAATGCCTGTAACCGCCTCTTCCCGCACCCTCGCCGCACTGGGTGCTGCCGCCGCAGCCGTTGTGCTGTCGGCCTGCGGCACCATGGCCACCCCCGCATCGTTCAGCCAGGATGCCCTGCCCGACGCAGTGAAAGTGCCCGCGGGCAACAAGGTTTCGCTGGAAACCGTGGGCGTGGGCCAGATCACCTACGAATGCCGTGTGAAGAAGGACACCACCGACCAGTTCGAGTGGGTGTTCGTCGGCCCCGACGCCAAGCTGTTCGACCGCGCCAGCAAGCAGCTCGGCCGCTACTACGGCCCACCCGCCACCTGGGAATCGTCGGATGGCTCCAAGCTCACCGGCGCGCAGGTCGCCGTGTCACCGGCCGGTGCGGGCAACATCCCGCTGCAGCTCGTCAAGGCCAATCCGGCTTCCGGCCCGGGCGTGCTGCAGGGCGTGACCTTCATCCAGCGCGTGGCCATCCAGGGCGGCGTGGCACCGGCCGCCGCCTGCGTTGCGGGCAACAAGGGCGAAAAGCAGATCGTCACCTACCAGGCCGACTACATCTTCTGGAAAGCCATCTGATCTGTCGGGGCAGCGCTGCAGGGCCGTGTCCATGGGGTGGTAATCTGGCAGCCTGATGCCCGCTGCTGACCCCAAACTGGATTACGAAGCCGCCATTGCCGCCTGTGCCGGTGGCGATGGCGCAGCCCTGCACGCGCTGTACACCCACGAGGGCCCGCGCCTGCTCGGCGTGGCCTACCGCATCGTGCGCGATGCGGCGCTGGCCGAAGACATCGTGCACGATGCGTTCGTGCGGGTCTGGCGGCACGCCGCCGGCTACCGGCCCGAATTGGGCGAGGCCCGGGGCTGGATCTACAGCATCACCCGCAACCTCGCACTGAACGCACGGCGCGACAACGCCCGCGAAATCACGCTCGACACCGACAGCATGGAGGCACTGGACATGACCGCATCGCTCCATGCCTGGCGCGACACCACCGATGCCTTTGCCTGGCATGACACGGCCGGCCGCCTCGCGCCCTGCCTGGCCGGGCTGGAGCCGGTGCGGCGCAACTGCCTGCTGCATGCCTATGTGGATGGCCTGAGCCACCACGAAATCGCCACGCGGCTGAACGCGCCGCTGGGCACCGTCAAATCGTGGATCAAGCGCAGCCTGCTGGCCTTGCGGGAGTGCCTGGCATGAGTGCTCCCACCACCCCGGAAGACCGCTACGCACTGGCTGGCGAGTATGTATTGGGCACGCTGGGCGCCAGCGATCGGCGCGCCGTGGAAGCCCGCCTGCCACACGACCCGGAGCTGGCACAGGCCGTCCGCCAGTGGGAAAGCCGGCTGCTGCCCTTGAGTGCGCTGGCCGAACCCCGGTCCCCCAGTGCGGGCCTGTGGTCCCGCATCCAGACCAGCGTGCAGGGCGCTGCGGCCCGGCCCGCGCATGCCCGCAGCCGCTGGGACATGGCCGGGTGGTGGAACTCGCTGCCGCTGTGGCGCGGCCTGGCGCTGACCGGTGTGGCTGCCGCTGTGGCGCTGGGCACCGTGTTGCGGGTGCAGCCCCCCGCCGAGCCACCCCGGTTCATGGTGGTGCTGGTGGCGCCGCAGGACAAGGCACCGGGCTGGGTGGTGGAGAGCAGCCATGGCGGCCATGTGCGCCTGATACCCCTGGGCACCACGCCCGTTCCTTCCGGCAAGGCCCTGCAGTTCTGGACCAAGGCCGACGGCTGGCAGGGCCCGGTTTCGCTGGGCCTGGTCAAGCCCGGCGAATACACCCGCGTGGCGCTGGATCAATTGCCCGCGCTGCAGGCCAACCAGCTGTTCGAGCTCACGCTGGAACCCGCCACCGGCTCACCCACCGGCAAACCCACCGGCCCCATCCAGTTCATTGGCCGGGCGGTGGCGGTGGGGGAAATGCCCCGCCCGCCGGCGTCGCCGAACCTGTAGCACCGCGCAGCGCTTCCAGCGCCTGCAGAAACTGCGCCGGGTCACGCGGCGACACCAGGATGGCGCTGCGGCGGCCGTACTGGATACGCAGCCGGTGCAGCGACAGCGCCGGACTGGAAAGCAGGCTCCGGGTCGGGGCAACATGGGTGATCTCGGCGAGCGGAATCCGCCAGCGGAACGGGCCACTGCGTATGGTCAGCACCTCGGAACCCAGCGTGTAGCGCGTGCCCAGCAGCACCCACAGCGGCAGGCCAACACCGACGAGCCACCCGATTCCCACGAGCCCCCAGGACACCGCCGAGCGGGGTACCGGCACCGTGGCCAGTACATACGCGGTGGCGCCCATCGACAGGGCCAGAACCACCACGAGCCAGGCGTCGATGCGGGAGAAATAGGTAGTGGTTGTCATGGCGTGCGGGACCAGGATGGCGATTGCGCGCCATGGTACACATGCTGTACGGCTTGCGGGGCATGAGGCCATCCGGTCTCTGTGCGCCCGTTTCTGCACCATGCCGCAGCATGGACGACAATTGCGGGTTCCCCCGAAGCAGTTTTGCCCATGACCTCCACCCCCACCGACGCCATCGAAAACCCCACCCCCGCAGACCTGCCCGCGGCCACGGAAGCCGCAGCACCCGCGCCCAACGCGAGCCGCAAGACGGCCGTGCAGCCGGTACTGGAGAAACTGTTCACGCTGTATCCCCACCTCTTTGGCGCTGAATTCCTGCCGCTCAAGCGCGGTGTGTACCAGGAGCTACTGGCGGCCCATCCGGACGCATTTGAACGGCAATCGCTGAAAGCGGCGCTGGGTGTGCACACGCGCTCCACCCGCTACCTGCAAAGCGTGGCAGCCGGCAACCAGCGGCACGACCTGCAGGGGCAGCCGGTGGAGCCCGTGGCGCCCGAGCATGGTGTGCAGGCTGCGGTGGAGCTGTTCCGGCGCCGGCAGGCACGCTCCCGCGAGGACCTGCGGCCCAAGCTCTACAAGCAGCTGGTTGCGACCTTCGAGGCGTCGGGCCTGGCCCGGCAGGATTTCCTGGCCCGCCTGCCCGCCGGTGATACCGATGCCCATGCGCTGCTGGCCGAGGCCTTCGTGGGGTATGACCAGAAGCTGGCCCGGCAGGAGGCCCTGTGCAGCGCCTTCCAGGCCAGCGGCCAGCCGCTGGAGGCGTTTGCCGACATGTACGGCCTGGCACCCCATGCGGTGCGCGAGCTACAGCGTGCACTGCTGGCGCGCAGTGCCGAACCGGCCGCACCGGCGGCTCCTTCCGCAACTGCGGCCTGAGCGGCATGGCGGGGAGTTTCCTGCGCGCGGCGCTGGTGCTGGGGCTGCTCTCGGCCATCGGCCCTTTCGCCATCGACATGTATTTGCCAGCGCTGCCCACCATCGGGCAGAGCCTGGGCGCATCGATGGGCGCGGTGCAGGCCAGCCTGATGGCGTTTTTTGTGGCGCTGGGCATCGGCCAGATCATCTACGGCCCGGTGTCCGACATGGTGGGCCGCAAGGCGCCGCTGTACTTCGGGCTGCTGCTGTTTGCCGCAGGCAGCGTGGGCTGCGCGCTGGCGCCGGACATCCACACGCTGGTGGTGCTGCGCTTCGTGCAGGGCCTGGGCGCCTGCGCCGGCATGGTGATACCGCGCGCCGTGGTGCGCGACCTACACACCGGGCACGACGCGGCGCGCCTGATGTCGCTGCTGATGCTGGTGTTCAGCGTGTCGCCCATCCTGGCGCCGCTGGCGGGCAGTTTCCTGATCGAGGCCTTTGGCTGGCGCAGCGTGTTCTGGGCCGTGCTGGTGGCGGCCGCGCTGGGCCTGGTGCTGCTGGCCACCAGCCTGCCGGAAACCCGGCCCGCCGCGGAACGGCTGGGCAGCAGCGTGGGCAGCGCACTGAAAGCCTACGGCGTGCTGCTGCGCGACCGCCACTACCTCGGGCTGGTGCTGATCGGGGCTTTTGGCATTTCGAGCTTTTTCGCCTACCTGGCCAATTCCTCGTTCGTGCTGATCGACCACTACGGCCTCACGCCGCGGCAGTACAGCCTGGCGTTCGCGGCCAATGCGGCGTCGTTCATCGGCATCTCGCAGTTCACCGGCCGCCTGGGCCGGCGCTTCGGGCTGGTACCGCTGGTGCGGACGGCCGTGGCCGGCTATGCGGCGGTCATGGTGCTGCTGCTGGCACTGCAGCTCGGCGGCGTGGAGCGGCTGGAGGTGCTGATCGGCCTGCTGTTTGTGGGCTACGGCTTTCTGGGCCTGGTGGTGCCCACCACGGCGGTGCTGGCACTGGAGGAGCATGGTGCCATCGCCGGCACGGCCTCCGCGCTGATGGGAACGCTGCAGTTCATGACCGGTGCGCTGGTGATGGCGCTGGTGGGCCTGTTCGTCAACGGGACCGCCTTGCCCATGGTCGCCGGCATTGCCGGTGCGGCCGTGGTGGCGCTGCTGCTGGCGCGCGCCACCCTCGGCGGAGCGCGGCACGGCTGAAACCGTGGGCGCGCAAAGCGAAAAAGCTCAGGCGGCGCTGACTCCGGACGGCATGCGGGTGGAGCGGCGCAGGCGACGC
>DASWYJ010000389.1:0-4348 GCA_036405035.1 Burkholderiaceae bacterium | reverse complement strand
CGTACGGCAGAACATCGCCTTTGCGGTGCGCTCGGCCTGGCCCGAATGGAACCGGCCCAAGGTCAATGTGCATGTGGAGAAATTTGTGGAACTGGTGGGCCTGAGTGCCGCCATCGACAAAAAGCCCTCGCAGCTCTCTGGTGGCATGAAGCAGCGGGTGGGCATTGCCCGGGCCTTTGCCATCCAGCCCAAGATGCTGTTGCTGGATGAGCCTTTTGGCGCCCTTGACGCGCTGACCCGCGGCACCATCCAGGACGAGCTGATGGCCATCGTGCGGCAGACCCAGCAGACGGTGTTCATGATCACCCACGACGTGGACGAGGCCATCCTGCTGGCCGACCGCATCCTGCTGATGAGCAACGGCAGCGAAACCCCCGCCGGTTACGTGCCAGGTGGCATTGCCGAAACCGTGCTCAACCCGCTGCCCAAGGCGCGCACCCGCGCGGCGCTGCACCACCTGCCCGGCTACTACGACCTGCGCAACCACATCGTCGATTTCCTCGTCTCGCGCGCCAAGGCGCATTGAGCTTCCCACCCCCATTGATTGGAGATCCCATGAACCGCAACGACGTCACCGAAAAAATCATCACCGTCAAGGTGGCCAAAGGCATCCAGTGGGCCGACGTGGCCAAGAAGGTCGGCCTGTCCAAGGAATGGACCACCGCCGCCTGCCTGGGACAGATGACGCTGGATGACAAGCAGGCCAAGGTGGTGGGCAAGATCTTCGGCCTCAGCGCCGAAGAGCAGAAGTGGCTGCAGGTTGTGCCCTACAAGGGCTCGCTGCCCACGCCGGTGCCGACCGACCCGCTGATTTACCGCTGGTACGAGATCGTCAGCGTCTACGGCACCACCATCAAGGAGCTGATCCACGAGGAGTTTGGCGACGGCATCATGAGCGCCATTGATTTCAGCATGGACATCGTGCGCCAGCCCGACCCCAAGGGCGACCGGGTCAACGTGGTGCTGTCGGGCAAGTTTCTGCCCTACAAGACCTACTGACGGGCCTCACTCGTCCCACGCCTGGACGACGGTCTGCTCGACGATCAGCCCGTTTTCCAGCCGCAGCACGCCGATGCAGAACACCTTGGCACCATCGGGGTAGCTGCAGGCCTGGGTGAAGGCCAGCCGGTTGTCTTCGGTGATGCTGGTGTCCACGCTGTGGGTCATGGCCCGACCGCAGATGTCATCCCAGAAGGCGGCGATGGCCGCCCGGCCCTTGATCTCGCGGGGACGGCTGGGCGGGTTGTTGCGGTCGATGATGCGGGTCACGGCATGGTCGGCATAAAAGCCGGCCAGCGCGCGGCCGTCGCGGGTCTCGATGGCATGCTTGATGGCGGCGCCGGTCACGGGGCTGGGTTTTGCAGTCATGGTGTGCTCCTGGTGGTGGGGTCAGGCCGCCGTTCAGGCGGCCGGGGGATGCCTTCACTTGCCCTTTTGCTTGGCCATTTTCGCGGCGTGGGCCAGCACCGCGTCGGTTTCCTGGCGGAAGGTAACCGGGTCCATCTGCATACCTTGCAGCGTGGTGGACCAGTGGCGCACGATGGAGGCCATGGCCACGGCTTCACGGATTTCCTGGTCGCTGGCGCCGTTGAGTTTGGCGGCCGCGGTGTGGAAGTAAATGCAGTGCTGGCACGGGATCTGCGCTGCCACGGCCAGGCCCAGCAGTTCCTTGGTTTTGCCATTCAGCGCGGTGTTGGGGTTGAGCTGCAAGGACTTGAACTCGGCCCAGGCGCCGGCGATGCCGGATTCCGGAAATACCTTGAACATGGTGGGCACCGAGCCCAGCGTGGCCTGGATGTCGCGGTAGGTGGCGTCGGCACTGGTGCCCTGCGCCGACGCGGGGCTGGCCAGGGTAGCCAGCCCGGCGACCAGTGCCAGCGCGGCGATCGCGGTTTGGAAGTTTGACATGTGCATCTCCTCTTCGGATACCCCGGTTGTCCAGTGGCCCCATGCCGCCGAAGCCGGAATATGGGCTTGATTCTGGAAGTCGGCTTCCTGCTGCGCTTCCACCGAACGGGCCATGCCCGCCATGGCCTTATCGGGCCATGGTTCAGGGCTCGGGCCGGCGAGCCAGCAGGGCGGCGGCCGCGGCGCGGGTGGGCAAAGCCAGTTTGAGCAGGATGTTGGCCACATGGCGTTTGACCGTGTGTTCTGACAGGCCCAGCTGCACCGCGATGTGGGTGTTGCTGGAGCCACGGGCCACCAGCGCCAGCACCTCGTGTTCGCGCGGGCTCAGCACTGCGGTGTCGGGCGCGCGGGACTGCAGGTGCACCGGCTCCAGGTGCCGCTCGGTGGCCAGCGCCACCAGCGGCAGCGGCCGGGGCAGGCCGGCCATGGCCAGGCTGGCGTGTTCGGTGAAACACAGGCCGGCACCGGACACCAGCTCGCTGGCCAGCCGTGACAGCAGGATATCGGGCGCGCAGGCGCTGGCCGCAATTTGCTCCGCCACCTGCACCGTGGCCCCGGCCAGCGGCGCCAGTGTGGTGTCGACCTCACCGACATGGATGCCCTGGGCCAGCGCCAGCCCCAGCGAGGCCGCGGCCTCGCGCAAGGCCATCGCCGCACCCACCGCGCGCGCCGCGCCGTCGAAACGCGCGGCCAGCCTGTCGGCACCCAGCCATTCGGCCTGGCCGCCATGGCGTTCCATCAGCCGGGGCAGTTGCTGCTGGAACAGCGCCACCCGCTCGTCCGGGTGGGCGGCCCCGTTGCGGCCGCCCGCACCACCGAGGCGGACCACCAGCGCCATGGCCAGCACCCGCTCGCTGCCGGCCAGCGGGCGGGTGCCGGTCAGGAACTCCTCGACCCGGTCGGCCACCGGGTCCACCTCGCCCAGCCAGATCGGGTGCTCGCGCCCGGCCAGCTCGATCAGCCGCGCACCGGTGATGGCATGGGCCAGCGCCCGGGCGCCGTCGAGCGCGGCGTAGGGGTCGTCGGTGCGGTGCAGCAGCAGCGTCGGTGTGGTGATGCCGGCCAGCTGGCCGCGCAGGTCGATGGCCGCGTTCATCCGGACCCGCGCGGCCGCGTCGGTGGGGCTGGCCGACAGGCGCTCGAAACGGGCCCACCAGTCGGCAAAAGACGGGTCGCTGGCGCGGCCTGGCGCCAGCAGGGCCAGCGTGGCGCCCTGGCCCCAGGTGGTGTCCATGGCCTCCAGCAAGGCCCGTTGCCGCCGTGCGTCCATCACCGAGCCGTGGAAATGCGCATAGCCGCCGTACAGCACCAGCGAGCGCACCCGCTGGGGGTGTTGCTGTGCGAACAGCAGGGCCAGGGCCGTGCCGTCCGATTCACCGAGCAGCGTGGCCCGGCCGCAGCCTGTGGCGTTCATCACCGCCAGGATGTCGGCGGTGTGGGCCTGCGGGTCGGGCGGCGCTCGGGGGTCGACGCGGTCACTCAGGCCGGTGCCGCGCTTGTCGAACAGGATCACCCGGGCGAAGGCCGACAGGCGCTTGACCAGGTGGGCGTGGCCGGGCTGTTCCCGCAGGACGTCCAGGTTGGACAAAAAACCGGGCACCAGCACCAGGTCCAGCGAGCCCTGACCCACCACCTGGTAGGCGATGCGGTGGGCACCGCTGCGGGCGTAGCGGGTCAGGGCCGGGCGCATCGCGGTGCTCCGTGCGGGGGCATGGCTGCGGCAGCCGAGCCCTGTGGGAACAAGGGCCGGGTTTGTGAGTGGCAAGGAACGGAGGACGCCATGGTGTGACCGCTGGGCGCCATTTTGCGCCCGGCAGCGCAGCCAGGGCCTTCCCGCATCGGCAGGCGGGGCCAATGGCCTCAGGGCGCCCAGCCACCGCGCCGGATGGCGACCGCAATCATGGTGGCGTAGACGAACAGGCTGCTTGCCACCACGGCGAAGAAGGCGGCTGGCGGTGCCTGCAGGACCCGGATGCACAGCCATCCTCCCACGGCGACCACCACCAGGCGCGCGGCACTGCCGGCCAGTGGCCAGAACATGCGCCCGGCGCCCTGCGACGCAAAAAACAGTGCCAGCCCGAAGCCGAACAGGCCATAGAAGCCCCCCACGATGTGCAGGTAGGTGGCGCCAAAGGCCCGGACCGCAGGGTCTGCGGTGAACAGGTTCATCCACACGGCGGGCCACAGGGCCGCCACGCCGCCGATCAGCCCGGTGATGGTGGCCACGACGGCGCCGCCGAGCCAGGTGACGCGCAAGGCACGCTGGAACTGGCGGGCTCCCATGTTGGTGGCTACCAGGGCTGTCAGTGCAGTGCCGAACCCGAAGGCAATCGGCACCAGGATGTATTCCAGGCGCGCGGCCACGCCGTACCCGGCCAGCGCCACCACGCCGTAGCTGCCGACAACGGCCGTGGCGACCGCGATGGAGCCGTTGCTGATG
>DASWYJ010000388.1:0-1525 GCA_036405035.1 Burkholderiaceae bacterium | reverse complement strand
GGGCTACCTGAGCCTGGAGCGCAGCGCGGAAACGCTGTCGGGCGGGGAATCGCAGCGCATCCGGCTGGCCAGCCAGATCGGCTCGGGCCTCACTGGCGTGATGTACGTGCTCGACGAGCCCAGCATCGGCCTGCACCAGCGCGACAACGACCGCCTGATCGGCACGCTGCAACACCTGCGCGACATCGGCAACAGCGTGCTGGTGGTCGAGCACGACGAGGACATGATCCGTGCCGCCGACTGGTGCATCGACATGGGCCCCGGCGCCGGCATCCACGGTGGCCAGGTGGTGGCGCAGGGCACGCCAGCGCAGATCGAGGCCGACCCGCAGTCGCTGACCGGCCGCTACATGGCCGGCACCCTGCGCATCGCCGTGCCGCAGCAGCGCCACACGCTGGCCGGCCAGGCCGATCCGCAGGTGCTGCGCATCAGCGGGGCACGCGGCAACAACCTGAAGCAGGTCACGGTCGATGTGCCGGTGGGCCTGCTCACCTGCGTGACCGGGGTGTCCGGCTCGGGCAAGAGCACGCTGGTCAATGACACGCTGTACACCGCGGTGGCGCGCCAGCTCTACCGCGCCCACGACGAACCGGCGCCGCACGACAGCATCGATGGCATCGAGCATTTCGACAAGGTCATCAACGTCGACCAGTCGCCCATCGGCCGCACGCCGCGCAGCAACCCGGCCACCTACACCGGCCTGTTCACCCCCATCCGCGAACTGATGGCCGAGATGAACGTGGCGCGCGAGCGCGGCTACGGCCCCGGCCGTTTCAGCTTCAACGTGGCCGGCGGCCGCTGCGAGGCCTGCCAGGGCGACGGCGTGGTCAAGGTCGAGATGCATTTCCTGCCCGACGTGTACGTGCCCTGCGACATCTGCCATGGCCAGCGCTACAACCGCGAAACGCTGGAAGTGCAGTACAAGGGCCGCAACATCGCGCAGATCCTCGACATGACGGTGGAGGCCGCCCACACCTTCTTCAGCACCGTGCCCACGCTGGCGCGCAAGCTGCAGACCCTGCTCGACGTGGGCCTGAGCTACATCAAGCTGGGCCAGGCCGCAACCACGCTGTCGGGCGGCGAGGCGCAGCGTGTCAAGCTGGCGCTGGAGCTGAGCAAGCGCGACACCGGCCGCACCCTCTACATCCTGGACGAACCCACCACCGGGCTGCACTTTGCCGACATCGCGCTGCTGCTCAGGGTGCTGCACCAGCTGCGCGATGCGGGCAACACCATCGTGGTGATCGAGCACAACCTCGACGTGATCAAGACCGCCGACTGGCTGATCGACATGGGCCCCGAAGGCGGTGGTGGCGGCGGCCAGGTGGTGTGTTGCGGCACGCCGGAGCAGGTGGCCGCACATCCGGACAGCCACACCGGGCGCTACCTGAAGCGCCTGCTCTGACATCCCACCAACCCAACGAAAACCGCATGTCCTCCATCACCCTGCGCTTTCTGGCCGAACCCAGCACCGTCAACTTCGGCGGCAAGGTCCACGGCGGTACCGTCATGAAATGGATTGACG
>DASWYJ010000387.1:0-14547 GCA_036405035.1 Burkholderiaceae bacterium | reverse complement strand
GGAAAGCACCATGCGTCACGGACACGGACTCCGCAAACTCAACCGCACCAGCGAGCACCGCCTCGCCATGCTGCGCAACATGATGAATTCGCTCATCGAGCACGAAGTCATCAAGACCACCTTGCCCAAGGCCAAGGAACTTCGCCGCGTCGTCGAACCGATGATCACGCTTGCCAAGGAACCTACGCTGGCCAACCGCCGCCTGGCATTCAACCGCCTGCGCGACCGTGACAGCGTGACCAAGCTGTTTGCCGACCTCGGCCCGCGTTTCAAGGCCCGTCCCGGCGGCTACACGCGTATTCTGAAAATGGGTTTCCGCGTGGGCGACAACGCACCGATGGCGCTGGTCGAACTGGTCGACCGTCCCGCTCCGGTGGAAACGCCTGCAGCAGGCGACGCCGCAGCGTAAATCGGGTATACTACTAGCTTACCGCGCGATGGAGCAGCCTGGTAGCTCGTTGGGCTCATAACCCAAAGGTCGTAGGTTCAAATCCTACTCGCGCAACCAAACATAAAACGCCCGCATCAGCGGGCGTTTTTCATGGTGCAAGCATTCCGGTGGCTGCAGTTCATGCGCCAACATCCGGTTGATCCCGGATCGTCAATGCAGTGGCATACAGTGCATTGCGCGGGCTGCCGGTGATCTGCGACGCCAGTTTGACTGCCGCATTGAGTGGCAGGGCCTCCAGCAGCAGGCGCAGCACCCGCGTGTCTGCGTTGGCCGACGGCTCTGCGGTGACCGCCGGGTGCAGCACCAGCACAAATTCACCCCGGACACGCTGTGGGCTGGCCGCCAGCCAGGTGGGAAACCCGGCGGCCTCGACCGTTGCAATCTCCTCAAACTGTTTGGTCAGCTCCCGCCCGATGGTGACCATGCGGCCCGCCAGTGCGGCGAGCGCACCGGCCAGCGCTTCTATCCGGTGCGGTGCCTCGAGCAATACCACGGCACGTGTTTCATCCGCCAGCGCCTGTACTGCCGCAGTTCGTTCGGTAGCCTTGCTGGGTAGAAAACCGGCAAACACAAAGCCGCTACCGCCGTCCAGCCCGGCCACGCTGATAGCGGTGGTCACGCTGCTCGCACCGGGCAGCGGCAGCACCCGGAAGCCGCGGGTCCGTACGGCGGCCACCAGGCGCGCGCCCGGGTCACTGACAGCCGGTGTGCCGGCGTCGCTCACATAGGCCACCCGCTGGCCAGCCGCCAGCCGCTCGCAGATGCCCTGCGCGGCCTCGATTTCGTTGTGTTCGTGCAGTGCCAGCAGCGGTTTGTCGATGCCGTAGGCGCGCAGCAGCGCCTGGGTGTGGCGGGTGTCCTCGCAGGCAATGGCATCCACCAGGCCCAGTACATGCAGCGCGCGCAGCGTGATGTCCGCCAGGTTGCCGATGGGGGTGGCGGTTACGTACAGGCTGGCCTGCGGATAATGCTGGGCGGCAGCGGCGGTATCGGCGGCGGCCCGGGCGGAGGCAAACAATGCGGTCACATGCGCTTTCAAAGAAAAACATCGGCGATGCCGGCGAGAACCGTGCCGCAGCCCATCTGCAAATGGCGGGTCTGCAACTGCTGGAGCGGAATTATCGGACGCCCGGGCGCGGCGGCGGCGAAATCGACCTGATCATGCGTGATCGCGACGGCACGCTGGTGTTCGTGGAGGTGCGCCAGCGGGCCAGCTCCGCCTATGGAGGGGCTGCTGCCAGCATCACGGCCAGCAAGCAGCAGCGCATCATTCTGGCCGCCCGGCACTACCTGCTGCGGCTTGGCCCCGCGTCGCCGCCCTGTCGCTTCGATGTGGTGTGCATCGAGGCCCGGTCGGGCGAACCATCTGCGCCCGCTGCACTCCAATGGTTCAAGGCGGCGTTCGACGCCGGCTGAGCGCCGGTCTGACCCGCATTCCGACATTTCATGACATATGGCCCGGCACGGCCGCAGGTATCATCGGCACCCATGGTTGAACAGCGAATCCAGCAGCACTTCATTGACAGCGCAGACCTCAAGTACCAGGCCGCGCAAACCCTCAGCAAGCCGCTGGCGGCTGCGGTGCAGGCCGTATTGGCCTGTGTGACGAGCGGGGGCAAGGTGCTGGCCTGTGGCAACGGCGGTTCGGCCGCCGATGCCCAGCATTTCGCCGCCGAATTCGTGGGTCGGTTTGAGCGCGAGCGGCCCGAACTGGGCGCGATTGCGCTCACCACCGACACGTCCATTCTCACGGCGATTGCCAACGACTACGATTTCAGCGTGATCTTCTCCAAGCAGGTGCGCGCATTGGGGCAGGCCGGCGACGTGCTGCTGGCACTGTCCACGAGCGGCAACTCGGCCAACGTGATCGCTGCCATCGAGGTGGCGCATGAGCGCGAAATGACCGTGGTGGCACTGACCGGCCGCGGTGGCGGCAAGATCGGCGCGATGCTGCGCGATACCGATGTCCATATCTGTGTTCCGCACGAGCGGACGGCACGCATCCAGGAGGTGCACCTGCTGTCGCTGCATTGCATTTGCGATGGTGTGGACGCCCAACTTCTAGGTGACCAGGAACCCCCGACATGAAACAACTGACCCTGAAACTGCTGGCTGCGGCCATGCTGGCCTCCACCATGACCGCCTGTGTGCCGCTGGTGCTCGGCTCGGCTGCGGTGGGCACTGCGCTCGTGGCAACCGACCGCCGCACCTCCGGCGCCCAGCTGGAAGATGAAGGCATCGAGCTGCGCTCGGCCAACCGGCTGGCGGATGCACTGGGAGGCGACCGTGTGCACATCAACGTGACCAGCTACAACCGCCAAGCCTTGCTGACCGGCGAGGTTCCGACCGAGCAGGCCCGTGCCCAGGCCGAGCAGACGGTGGCGCGTGTCGACAACGTGCGTTCGGTGGTCAATGAACTCGGGGTGATGGGGACTTCCACACTGACACAGCGTTCTTCGGACACGCTGGTCACGGGCCAGGTCAAGGCCGCGATGATCGATGCGCGGGACCTGTACCCCACCGCATTCAAGGTCGTGACCGAGCGCGGCGTGGTCTACCTGATGGGCCGGGTTACGCAGGCCGAGGCCGACCGCGTGACCGAGGTGGTGCGTGGGGTCAGCGGCGTGCAGAAGGTGGTGCGGCTGTTCGAAACCATCAGCGAGGAAGAGCGGCAGCGCCTGCTGCCGAAATCCAGCAAGTAACCACAGCAACGGGGCACACGCCCCGTTTTTTCTGTGCGTCAGCGCAGGCGGCGCACCAGGCTGGAGGTGTCCCAGCGCTGGCCATCCATGGCCTGAATGTCGGCATAGAACTGGTCCACCAGCGCCGTCACCGGCAGCCGGGCGCCATTGCGGCGGGCCTCGTCCATCACCAGGCCCAGGTCCTTGCGCATCCAGTCGACCGCAAAGCCGAAGTCGAACTGGTCGGCCACCATGGTCTTGCCGCGGTTGTCGAGTTGCCAGCTTTGCGCCGCACCCTTGCCGATCACATCGAGCACCTGTAGCATGTCCAGCCCGGCCTTCTGGCCGAAGGCGACGGCCTCGCTCAGGCCCTGCACCAGCCCGGCAATGCAGATCTGGTTGACCATCTTGGTGAGCTGACCGGCGCCGCTGGGCCCCATCCGCGTAAAGGCCTTGGAGAAGGCACTGCCCACCGGGGCCACGGTGTCAAAGGCGGCGGCATCGCCGCCGCACATGACTGTCAGCATGCCGTTCTGCGCGCCGGCCTGGCCGCCGGATACCGGGGCATCGATGAAATGCAGGCCGCGCTCCTGCGCCAGCGCATGGAGTTCGCGCGCCACGCTGGCCGAAGCGGTGGTGTGGTCCACGAACACGGCGCCCGCGGCCATGCCGGCAAAGGCGCCGTCCGCCCCCAGCGTGACCGAACGCAGATCGTCGTCATTGCCGACGCAGCAGAACACGATGTCCGCACCCTGTGCCGCCAATGCCGGTGTTTCGGCATGTTTTGAGCCGCTGGCCCGCGCGAATTCTGCACACCATGCTATGGATTTAGGAGTCGTCCGGTTGTACACCGTGACGCTGTGGCCCGCCTGGGCCAGGTGGCCGGCCATGGGATAACCCATGACACCCAGGCCGAGAAAGGCGACGCGGGTGGATGGGGTGGCTGCGTAGGTCTTGGGGTTGGTGCTGGTCATGACGGTGGTGGGTTGGCGATGGGGTGGCGGCGCACCGTCTCAGACGATGCCCAGGTGCTCGGTGCCGGCCGACAGGTCCGGTGCGCGGCCGCGCTGGCCGTTCAGCTTGATCTGCAACCGCAGGTCGTTCACCGAGTCGGCGTTGCGCAGGGCGTCTTCGTAGGTGATCTGGTGATTCTCGTACAGGTCGAACAGCGCCTGGTCGAAGGTCTGCATGCCGAGGTTGCGGCTCTTCTTCATGATCTCCTTGATCTCGGTCACGTCGCCCTTGAAGATCAGATCGGAGATCAGCGGGGAGTTCAGCATGATCTCGACCGCCGCCACCCGGCCCTTGCCGTCCTGCCGCGGAATCAGCCGCTGCGAAATCATCGCCCGCAGGTTCAGTGACACATCCATCAGCAGCTGAGCCCGCCGCTCCTCGGGAAAGAAGTTGATGATGCGGTCGAGCGCCTGGTTGGCGTTGTTGGCATGCAGCGTGGCCATGCACAGGTGGCCGGTTTCCGCGAACACGATGGCGTGCTCCATGGTCTCGCGGTCGCGGATCTCACCCATCAGGATCACGTCGGGCGCCTGGCGCAGCGTGTTCTTCAGCGCCGCGCCCCAGCTCTCGGTGTCCACGCCCACTTCGCGCTGCGTCACCACGCAGTTCTTGTGCGGGTGCACGAACTCCACCGGATCTTCGATGGTGATGATGTGCTCGCAGGCGTTCTCGTTGCGCCAGTCGATCATCGCGGCCAGCGTCGTGGATTTGCCGGAGCCGGTGGCACCCACCAGGATGCACAGCCCGCGCTTGGCCATGCCCACTTCCTTGAGCACGGCCGGCAGGCCGACCTGGTCGATGGTGGGCAGCGTGGCCGGAATCACCCGCAGCACCATGCCGATGCGGCCCTGCTGCACGAACGCGCTGACGCGAAAGCGGCCGACACCCGACGGTGCGATCGCGAAATTGCATTCCTTGGTGCGCTCGAACTCCGCGGCCTGCTTGTCGTTCATGATCGCGCGGGCCAGCGCCAGCGTGTGCTGCGCGCTCAGCTGCTGCGCCGACACTTTGGTGACCTTGCCGTCGATCTTGATCGCCGGGGGAAACTCGGCGGTGATGAACAGATCGCTGCCCTTGCGTGCAATCAGCAAGTGCAGCAGGTCGTTGATGAATTTGCTGGCCTGGTCGCGTTCCATCACGGTGCCTTCTTGTCAAATGGGGTTCAGGGTCCGGGCCGGCCATGCGCCAGCCGGGCATCCGGTCAGCCGGGGAAGTTTTCCGGGATCTTGGCCTTCGAGCGCGCTTCCGCCGAGCTGATGATATTGCGCCGCACCAGGTCCGAGAGGTTCTGGTCCAGCGTCTGCATGCCGACGCTGTTGCCGGTCTGGATGGTGGAGTACATCTGCGCCACCTTGGCCTCGCGGATCAGGTTGCGGATGGCCGAGGTGCCCAGCATGATCTCGTGCGCCGCCACGCGGCCCGACCCGTCCTTGAGCCGGCACAGCGTCTGCGAGATCACCGCCTGCAGCGATTCCGACAGCATGGCCCGCACCATTTCCTTTTCTTCGGCGGGAAACACGTCGATGATGCGGTCGATGGTCTTGGCTGCGCTGGAGGTGTGCAGCGTGCCAAATACCAGGTGGCCGGTTTCGGCTGCCGTCATCGCCAGCCGGATGGTTTCGAGGTCGCGCATTTCACCGACCAGGATCGCGTCCGGGTCCTCGCGCAGCGCCGAGCGCAGCGCTGCGCTGAAGCTCAGTGTGTGTGGCCCCACCTCGCGCTGGTTCACCAGGCACTTCTTCGATTCGTGCACGAACTCGATCGGATCTTCCACCGTGAGGATGTGACCGTACTCGTGTTCGTTGAGAAAGTTGATCATCCCCGCCAGCGTGGTCGACTTGCCGGAGCCGGTGGGGCCTGTCACCAGCACCAGCCCCCGGGGCTTGAGCGCCAGATCGGCGAAGATCTTGGGCGCGTTCAGCTGTTCCAGGGTCAGGATGGTCGAGGGAATGGTGCGGAACACCGCGCCAGCGCCCCGGTTGTGGTTGAAGGCATTGACCCGGAAGCGCGCAAGCCCGTCGATCTCGAACGAGAAATCGCACTCGAGGAACTCCTCGTAGTGCTTGCGGTGGGTGTCGGTCATGATGTCGTAGACCATGCTGTGCACCTGCTTGTGCCCCAGCGGTTCGACGTTGATGCGGCGCACCTCGCCGTGGACCCGGATCATGGGCGGCAGACCGGCTGACAGGTGCAGATCGGAAGCCTTGTTCTTGACGCTGAATGCCAGCAGTTGGGTGATGTCCACAGATCCCTCGTATTCTGGGCAGCGCCTGCCGCCGTGCCGCCATTTGGTACGCTGTGCAACCATTATGACGATGATTGCAGCCAAGCTCCAACAGGTCCACGCGCGGATAGAGGCCGCCTGCGCTGCCGCCGGCCGCCCCTCCGGCAGCGCCCGGCTGCTGGCGGTTTCCAAGACTTTTGGTGCGCCGGAAGTGCGCGCGGCTGCGGCTGCGGGGCAGCGCGCCTTTGGTGAAAATTATGTGCAGGAAGGTGTGGAAAAAATCACGGCACTGCAGGATCTTTCCCTGCAGTGGCACATGATCGGGCCGGTGCAGGGCAACAAGACGCGGCTGGTGGCCAGCCATTTCGACTGGGTGCACAGCATCGACCGGTTGAAGACCGCGGAGCGGCTGGCAGCGCAGCGACCGGCACAGCGGCCACCGCTGCAGGTGTGCATCCAGGTCAATATCGATGGCGGAGCGAACAAGTCGGGTGTGGCGCCCGATGCGGCGGCGGCGCTGGCGCAGGCGGTGGCCGACCTGCCCGGCCTGTGCCTGCGCGGGCTGATGGTGGTGCCCGAGCCTGCTCCTGATTTTGAAGCGCAGAAGTCAGTATTCATGCTGGCCAGAGCCCTGTTTGGCGATATTTCCAGGCAATTGGGGCCGGCAGCTGCCGATTTCGACACCCTGTCCATGGGCATGAGCGCCGATCTGGAAGCGGCCATCCATGCCGGCAGCACGCTGGTGCGGGTGGGCTCGGCCATCTTCGGCCAGCGGGGCTGAGCCGTTCAGCCCCCGGTGCCGGCCGCCGTGCGGTTGATGACCGCCCAGAACTGGCCCACACACTTCATGGCCTCGACGAATTCGGTGAAATCCACCGGCTTCACCACATAGGCATTGATGCCGTCTCGATAGGCGCGCTCCATGTCGCCCGGCTCGGTGGACGAGGTGAGCCCCACCACCGGAATATGCTGCAGGCCGGCGTTCTGGCGGATGGCCCGCAGCACGCCGAAGCCGTCCACCATCGGCATCTTCAGGTCGAGGAGGATGACCACCGGTTCTTCAGGTCCCCGGTGGGCGTGGCTGCCGCGGCGCAGCAGCCAGTCCAGGGCCTGCTTGCCGTCCGGCGCCAGCACCACCCGGTCCGACAGGTCCAGCGACAGCGCAGCGATGGTCAGCTCGGCATCGTCAGGGCTGTCTTCGATCAGCAGGATGGGTTTCAAGGAACGCTCGATTCGGGTGGGGCGGTGGAATTGTTGCACAGGCCGGCTACGCCGGAGCCGCCTCCGGCAGGCTGAAATAGAAGCAGCTGCCCTCGCCGGGCGTGCTGTCGGCCCACATCCGGCCCCCATGGCGCTCGACGATGCGCCGGGCCAGCGCCAGGCCCACGCCCAGGCCCTCGAAATCGCGGGCGTGGTGTAGCCGCTGGAACACACCGAATAGCCGGTGTGCCTGCGCCGAATGGAAGCCGGCGCCGTTGTCGCAGACGAAAAACACCGTGGCCCCGCCATCGCCCGGCTGCGCCCCCACGCGGATGCGTGCCAGCGGCTGCTGCCGGGTGAACTTGACGGCATTTTCCAGCAGGCGCGCCCAGACATCGGCCAGCAGCTGGGTGTCGCCCCGCACCGGTGGCAGCGGCCCGATGTCCCACACGATGGCGCGTTCCCGCGTGTGCTCGGCCAGGGCGGCGCGGGCGCCTGCCACCAGCGCCGCGCAATCGGCCATCCCGTCCGCCAGCGGAGCGCGGCCCAGCCGGGAGAAGGCCAGCAGTCCGTCGATCATCTGCCCCATGCGCCGCCCGGCGTCGGTGATGGTGCTGATGTACTTGACGGCCTTGGGATCGTGGTCGATCTGCATGTGGCTGCGAAACAGCTCGATGTGCCCCACGATATGGCGCAGCGGCGAGCGCAGGTCGTGCGATACCGCGTAGGCGAACGATTCGAGCTCCTCCCGCGCTGCCTGCAGCTGGGTTTCCAGCGCCTGGTTGCGGGCGCGCAGCCGTGCCACCTCGGCCTGCAGTTCGGTGGTGGCGTCGGATTCCGGCCCGGAGGCCGACTCCCTGGGGGAAGGGGTGGTGTGCATGGACAGCAAGCGTAAGGCGGCCGTCCAGCGGCCGTGCAACCGATTCTGACCCGGCCCCCGTTTTGCGGCAAGCGGGGGTGGTGCGCGCCCTTCCGGCCGGGTGATAAGCTAGCCGGCTTTGTTCCCTACGAATTTCCCATCTCGGAGCTGACCCCATGCCCGGCCTTTTGCCCCACATCGACCCCGACGGCCTGCTCGAATTCTCGGTGGTCTACACCGACCGCGCGCTCAACCACATGTCGCAGCGCTTCCAGGGCGTGATGCGCGACATCGCCAGCATCCTCAAGGAGGTCTACCACGCGCAGTCGGCGGCGCTGGTGCCGGGCAGCGGCACGTTTGGCATGGAAGCCGTGGCGCGCCAGTTCGCCACCGGCAAGAAGGTGCTGGTGATCCGCAATGGCTGGTTCAGCTACCGCTGGACGCAGATCTTCGACATGGGCGGCATTCCTGCCGCGTCCACCGTGCTCAAGGCCCGGCGCACCGCCAACACCCACCAGGCGCCCTGGATTCCCTGCCCCATCGACGAGGTGGTGGCGGCCATTGCTGCAGAAAAACCCGACGTGGTGTTTGCGCCGCATGTGGAAACCGCCGCCGGCATGATCCTCCCGGACGACTACCTGCGCCAGGTGGCCGACGCGGTGCATGCCGCGGGCGGGCTGCTGGTGCTCGACTGCATTGCCTCCGGCGCGATGTGGGTGGACATGCAGGCTACCGGGGTGGACGTGCTCATCAGTGCGCCGCAGAAGGGCTGGAGCGGCTCACCCGCGTGCGCCATGGTCATGCTCAGCGCCCGCGCGCGCGCCGCCATCGACGGCACTGCCAGCACCAGCTTCGCCTGCGACCTGAAGAAATGGCTGCAGGTCATGGAAACCTACGAGGCCGGCGGCCATGTGTACCACACCACCATGCCCACCGACGCGCTGGCCCGCCTGCGCGAAGTGATGCAGGAAACCCGCGCCTACGGCTTCGAGAAGGTCAAGGCCGAACAGGTGGCACTGGGCAGCCGTGTCCGTGCGCTGTTCGAGAGCCGGGGCATTCCCAGCGTGGCGGCGGCCGGTTTCCAGGCGCCGGGCGTCGTGGTCAGCTATACCGACGATGCCGACATCCACAACAGCAAGAAGTTTCTGGCCGAAGGCCTGCAGACCGCCGCCGGCGTGCCGCTGATGTGCGACGAGCCCGCCGATTTCAAGACCTTCCGGGTGGGGCTGTTCGGGCTGGAGAAGCTGCACCATGTGGACCGCACCGTGGCCCACCTGGAGGGGGCGCTCGACCGCATCCTGGCCTGAGCCGGCGTCAGAACCAGCGGAACAGCAGCGGGATCAGCACCGAGGCCAGCACCACCTGCATGCCCAGCGCCAGCGCGGCATAGGCGCCGGCGCCGGCATGCACCTGCAGCGCCCGCGCTGCGCCAATGCCATGGGCGGCGGTGCCCATGGCAAAACCACGGGCCACCCAGCCCTCGCCAGCGGCGGGGATGCGCAGCAGCTGGAACAGGTATTTGCCCAGCAGCGCCCCCACCATGCCGGTCAGCACCGCGAACACGGCGGCCAGCGCCGGAATGCCGCCAATCTTTTCCGCCACCCCCATCGCCACCGGTGCCGTGACCGATTTCGGCGCCAGCGACAGCACCACCTCATGGGGCAGCCCCACGGCCCAGCCCAGCGCTACCGCGGAGCCTGCAGCGGCGGCGCCCCCGGCCAGCGCCGCCAGCAGCAGCGGTCCCCAGCGGCGGCGCAATTCGGCGCGGCGCTGCCACAGCGGCCACGCCAGCGCCACCACCGCCGGCCCGAGCAGGAAATGGATGAACTGGGCCCCCGCGAAGTAGGTGGGGTAGGACACGCCGGTGGCCAGCAGGACCGAGGCAATCGCCACCACCGTCCACAGCACCGGGTTGGCCCAGGGGGGCTGGCCCAGCCGCAGGCTGGCGGCCTGCGCCAGCACATACACACCGAGCGTGGCCGTCAGCCCGAACAGCGGCGTGGCCGACAGGTAGACCCACAGTTCCACGAAGTCAGCCATCGGTGCGGCTCCGCAGCGCATACAGCACACCCGCCGTGACGGCCAGCCCGATCAGCGTGGAGCCCACGATGACCAGCAGCATGCGGCCCCCATACTGGCCGAGCAGCGGCAGGTGCGTCATGACACCCACACCCACCGGCACGAACAGCAGCGACAGGTGGGCCAGCAGGAATTCGGCACAGGCCCCGACCGGCTCGCGCACGACCTCCCAGCGCAATGCCACCAGCAGCAGGACCATGCCCACCACCGGCCCGGGGAAAGGCAACGCCAGGCCGCGCGCCAGCAATTCGCCGAGCGATTGCAGTGCCAGCAGCCAGGCCAGTCCGCGCAGCCCGGCCATCAGAAACGGGGGAGGTCCGGGTGGGTCAGGCGGCCGCCGCGCACCAGCATCCTGCCGTACTCGGCGCAGCGCTGCAGCGTGGGAATCACCTTGCCCGGATTGAGCAGGCCGGTGGGGTCGAAGGCGCGCTTGACGCCAAACATGGTTTCGCGTTCTCCCGGCGTGAACTGCACACACATGCTGTTGAGCTTTTCCACACCTACACCGTGTTCGCCGGTCACGGTGCCGCCCATTTCCACGCTGGTTTCCAGGATGTCGGCGCCAAAGAGTTCGGCGCGGTGCAGCTGGTCCGGGTCGTTCGCATCGAACAGGATCAGCGGGTGCAGGTTGCCGTCCCCTGCATGGAACACGTTGGCGCAGCGCAGCTGGTACTTGTGCTCCATCTGCTGGATGGCCAGCAGGATGTCGGCCAGCCGTTTGCGCGGAATGGTGGAGTCCATGCACATGTAGTCGGGGCTGATGCGTCCGCTGGCGGGAAAGGCATTCTTGCGCCCGCTCCAGAACCGCAGGCGCTCGGCTTCGTCGCGGCTGACCGCGATGGCGGTGGCGCCGGCCGTCCGCAGCACCGCTTCCATGCGGCCGATCTCTTCCTGCACCTCTTCGGGCGTGCCGTCGCTCTCGCACAGCAGGATGGCTTCGGCCGTGAGGTCATAGCCGGCGTGCACGAAATCTTCCACGGCGGCGGTCATGGGCTTGTCCATCATTTCCAGCCCGGCTGGAATGATGCCGGCCGCAATCACGGCCGCCACCGCGTCGCCGGCCTTGCGCACGTCGTCGAAGCTGGCCATGATGCAGCGCGCCAGCTGCGGCCTGGGCACCAGCTTGACCGTGACCTCGGTCGTGATCGCCAGCATGCCTTCGCTGCCCACCACCACCGACAGCAGATCCAGCCCCGGCGCATCCAGTGCGCCGCTGCCGAATTCGATGGGCTCGCCGGCAATGGTGAAGCCCTTGACCTGGAGCACGTTGTGCAGCGTCAGGCCGTATTTCAGGCAGTGCACGCCGCCGGAGTTCTCGGCCACGTTGCCACCGATCGTGCAGGCAATCTGGCTGCTGGGGTCCGGCGCGTAGTACAGCCCGTAGGCGGCAGCCGCTTCCGAAATGGCCAGGTTGCGCACGCCGCACTGCACCACCGCCGTGCGGCTGGGCAGGTCGATCGACAGGATGCGGTTGAATTTGGCCAGTGACAGCGTCACGCCCTCTGCATGGGGCATGGCGCCACCACTCAGGCCGGTGCCGGCACCGCGGGCCACCACCGGCATGTCCAGCGCATGGCAGGCTTTCAGAACGGCAGCAACCTGCTCGTGGGTTTCCGGCAGCGCCACCGCCAGCGGGCGCTGGCGGTACGCGGTGAGGCCATCGCACTCGTACGGCGTGGTGTCTTCGCTGTGCCAGAGCAACGCATGCGCCGGCAGGCTGTTGCCCAGCGCCCGCCGGAGCCGGTCTATGCGCTCCGATTTCGAAAGCGCGGCCTGTTCGGTGGAGTGGGAGGGCGCGTTCATGCCACCATGCTATGCGATTTTCCCGGCCGGGGCCGGTGTGTCCGATGGGCGGTGCAGGCTACTTGAAGATCACCGTCTTGTGCCCGTTCAGCAGCACGCGGTGCTCGCTGTGCCACTTCACGGCCCGCGCCAGCACCTGGCTTTCGGTATCACGGCCCAGCGCCGTCAGGTCCTCGACGGTTTTGCTGTGATCGACCCGTGCCACATCCTGTTCGATGATGGGGCCTTCGTCCAGGTCGGCCGTCACGTAGTGGGCGGTAGCGCCGATCAGCTTCACGCCGCGGTCATGCGCCTGGTAATAGGGCTTGGCGCCCTTGAAGCTGGGCAGGAAGCTGTGGTGGATGTTGATCGCGCGGCCGGCGAGCTGGCGGCACAGGTCATTGCTGAGGATCTGCATGTAGCGGGCCAGCACGACCAGCTCGGCATCCTCGGATTCGATGATTTCCAGTTGCCGCGCCTCGGCCTGTACCTTGGTGGCCGCCGTCACCGGGATATGGTGGAACGGCACGTTGTAGCTGGCGGCGAGCTGGTAGAAGTCGCGGTGGTTGGAAATGATGGCGCGGATGTCCAGCGGGAGCAGGCCGCTCTTCCAGCGGAACAGCAGGTCATTCAGGCAGTGCCCTTCCCGGCTGACGAACAGCACGGTGCGGACGGCGTCGCTGGCCGGATGCAGGCGCCACTGCATCTGGAAGGGGCCGGCAAAGCCGTGCAGCTGGGTGCGCAGGTCGTCCGGGGTGATCTGGCCGCAGGCAAACCGGACCCGCATGAAGAACAGGCCGGTGTCATGGTCGTTGTACTGGGCGGCTTCCTCGATGTTGCCGCCGCGTTCCAGCAGGAAACCCGAAACGGCATGGACGATGCCGGTGCGGTCGGGGCAGGAAAGGGTCAGGACATAGACGTTGTTCATGGGCGGCAGGGGTGGGCGGGCGGTTGCCGGCGTACCGGCGCTGCGCAAATTGTCGCAGGTCGGCATGGCGCAACCCGTGGCGGGGGCGTTTCCCGGTGGGAACGCCCCCGCCATCCGTCCGGCCCCGGCGGGCGATGCGTGATGCGATGGCGCTGGAAGAGGGCAATGCCTCGGCTGCGGCGCGGCGCCGGGGTATCAGCCGGACCACGCGCTACCGTACCTGCGTGATCCGGCGAAGTGATGCGGAAGAGCGCCCTGCGGCGGCACTCAGGCCCTGCAACAGACCGGGAATACCAGAAATACCAATAAAAAGCCCGTCTGGCCAGCACCAGACGGGCTTTATTTGCTACTGTTTATGTAGCGACCCTGGTGAGCCGCCCATCCGTTTTCAGGCGCCGGCCTTCACCTTCAGACGCCAGGCGTGCAGCAGCGGCTCGGTGTAGCCGCTCGGCTGGGCCAGGCCCTTGAAGACCAGTTCGCTGGCGGCCTGGAAGGCGGCGCCATCGGGGTTGCTGGCCATGGGCTTGTACAGCGGGTCGCCGGCGTTCTGCTTGTCCACCACCTTGGCCATGCGCTTGAAGGTCTTGCGCACGTCGCCCTTGGTCACCACACCATGGTGCAGCCAGTTGGCCATGTGCTGGCTGGAGATGCGCAGCGTGGCGCGGTCTTCCATCAGGCCCACGTTGTGGATGTCGGGCACCTTGGAGCAGCCCACGCCCTGGTCGATCCAGCGCACCACGTAGCCGAGGATGCCCTGGGCGTTGTTGTCCAGCTCCTGCTGTTTTTGCTCCGGGGTCCACTTGTCTTTTTTGACCACCGGGATCTGCAGCAGGTCGGCCAGAATCGCGTCGCGCTCGCCGTCGGCGTCGATCTTCTCCAGCTGCTTCTGCACATCGCTGACCAGCACCTGGTGGTAGTGCAGCGCGTGCAGCGTGGCGGCGGTGGGGCTGGGCGTCCAGGCAGTGTTGGCGCCGGCCTTGGGGTGGCCAATCTTCTGCTGCAGCATGGCTGCCATCAAATCCGGCATGGCCCACATGCCCTTGCCGATCTGCGCCTTGCCGCGCAGGCCACACGAGAGGCCCACCAGCACGTTGTTGCGTTCGTAGGCGGTGATCCAGGCGCTGGTCTTCATGTCCCCCTTGCGGAACACCGGGCCGGCGTGCATGCAGGTGTGCATTTCGTCGCCGGTGCGGTCGAGGAAACCGGTGTTGATGTAGGCCACGCGGCTGGCGGCGGCGGCAATGCAGGCCTTCAGGTTGACGCTGGTGCGGCGCTCTTCGTCCATGATGCCGAGCTTCACCGTGCTGGCCGGCAGGCCCAGCACCTTCT
>DASWYJ010000386.1:0-5767 GCA_036405035.1 Burkholderiaceae bacterium | reverse complement strand
TGTACGGCCTGCGGCGCCGGCGTGAAGACGGCATTTGCCGCAGCTTGCCGGGTGCGTGCCTCCAGGATCTGCTGCTCTTGGTTGGCGCGCAGCTTGCCTTCGGCTACCAGGCGCTGCCTTTTGGTCACGAACTCCCCGTAGGAAATCTTGCCCTGGTAGAGCGCCGCCATCAGCAATGAAAACTCCGCCTGCTGCCATTCAAAAATGTGCAGATACGCCGGGAATTTCATGGCGTAGTGGTCGGCCCCGAAATTGACGCAGAGGCGGCGGGCCTTGTACCAGTCTGCAATCAGCAGCTTTTCTTCCGGCGTGGCAAACGCCGGGTTGCCCAGCTGCTCGCGCGTGAAGGATTCAGCATCGGTGCCATTGCCGACCTTCGCTGCAATGGGCAGCAGCTTGGGATTGGTGTAGATGGCCTCGAAGCAGCGGGAGATCGGGTCGTCTGCCGCCCAGGCCGATACCGACAACAACGAGGCTCCGAGCAAGAGTGCGATTTTCATGGTGGCCAATGGTGTGAGGGGCAATGCGGTCACCCGCCCAAGCGGGTGGGGAACAGCGAACAGAAGCTCACTATAGCTGGTGGGCCATTCCGTGCGGTTTCACCGCGCCCACCCCTCCGGCCGCTGCAGCGTGAAATTGCTTTCCGACTGCGTGCGCCCATACCAGTCGGCACCCATGCGCGACACGAGGTCGAGCGCGGTCGGGTCCACCTGCCCGTTCGCGGCCAGGATGGATTCATCCACGTGGGCGGCAACCACCTCGCCCAGGATGATGGCGCAGGAAGGTGTGTTTGCCGGATAGGGCGTGAGGCTGATCAGCCGGCATTCAAAAGCCACCGGTGCGCCCGACACCCGGCGCGGCTGCACTTTTGTGCTGGGCAGGCTGGCAATGCCGGCCTGTGCAAATTCGCTGGTGTCGCGGGGGTAGCCAAACGAAGTCTGGTTCATCGCCTCCACCAGCCGATGGGGTACGAGGTTGACCACGAATTCACCGGTGGCAGCGATGTTGTTGGCCGTATCCTTCATGCTGCCGTCGCTGTTGACCAGCGGGCACACCATCAGCGTGGGCGGTGTGTGGGTCACCACCTGGAAAAAGCTGAACGGTGCGAGGTTGGCCACGCCGCCGGCCGACAGGCTCGACACCCAGGCCACCGGCCGGGGTGTCACGGTGGACGCCAGCCAGAAGTAGGCCTGGCGCGCCGGCAGATCCGCGAAGTCGATCAGCATCCGGGGGCTCAGCCCTTGCGCAGCGCTTCACGCAGCGAGGCGCCCAGCTCGGGCTTGTCGGCGAAAGGGTCGGTCGGGTTACGGCCCTGCACCACGTCTTCCATGCGCGTCTGCACCGAGCGCAGCGCCTGGGGATGGCTGTAGATGTAGAACTGCCGTGCGGCCACCGCATCGAACACCTTCTGCGCCACATCGGCCGCAGTGACCTTGCCGCTGGTGACGGCCTTGTCGGTCATGGCCTGGCTGATGCGCTGGCTGCGGGTGAGCCGGTCGGCGGGCAGTTCGCCGGGCCGGTTGCGCTGGCTCTGGCTGATGCCGGTGGGGACGAAAAACGGGCACAGCACCGATGCGCTCACCTGCGTGCTGACCAGCGCCAGATCCTGGTACAGCGTTTCGGTGAGGCTGACCACCGCGTGCTTGCTCACGTTGTAGATACCCATGTTGGGTGGCGCCAGCAGGCCCGCCATGCTGGCGGTATTGACGATGTGGCCCCGCCAGGCGGGGTCTTTTTCCGCGGCGGCCAGCATCATGGGCGTGAACAGGCGCACACCGTGCACCACGCCCATCAGGTTCACACCCATCACCCATTCCCAGTCCTTCACCGAGTTTTCCCAGACCAGGCCGCCCGCGCCCACGCCGGCATTGTTGAAGACGAGGTGGGGTGCGCCAAAGCGCTGCAACACGTCGGCGGCCAGGGTTTCCATCTGCGCGGCGTTGCTCACGTCCACCGTGCGGGCCAGCACCTGGGCGCCAGCGGCACGCATTTCCGCCTCGGCGGTGGCAAGGGCATCGGCCTGCACGTCCAGCAGCACGAGGTTCATGCCCCGGCGCGCGCCAAGGCGGGCGCATTCCAGGCCAAAGCCGGAGCCGGCGCCGGTGAGCACGGCGGTCTTGCCGCTGAAATCGAAAGTGGCGGGTGCGGTGCTCATGCTTCGGCCTTTTTCAGCACGAAGCCGACGCGGGGGAAATGCACATGCACGGTGCCGGCACGCGCGTCCTGCCGGCGCAGCGTGTAGTGGGTGCGGCTGGCCGCCACCAGTTCGCCAGAGGTTGCCTCCAGGCCAAAACTCTCGGCGGTGATCGTGACCGGGCTGCCCAGCGGAATGCCGTGTTCATCCTGGAACACTTCCTTGGGCAACGGTGCGGGTTCGGCCGCAGCGGCAATGGCCACGGCCTCGTCGGCCTGCAGTGGCTGGGCGGTGCCGTGGCCGAAGGCGGCCACGCGGTCCATCCACTCCAGCACGTTGGGGGTGGCATCAAAAATGCCGGCCACGGTGGGAATGCGGCGGGTGAACCACAGCGGGTGGTACACGGCAAAGTCGGCGAGGCAGGGGGCGTCGCCCAGCAGCCAGGTCTGGTCGTCGAGGATGTTGGCAATGCGGCGCAGGTAGCTGCGGTAGCTGGCGGCCGCATCAGCCGGGTACATGCGCGGGGCGCCACCCCGCATGGCGGCGCGGTCGATGCCAAAGGCCTTGGCGGCCTCGGGGGTCCAGCCCTGGCTGGCAAAAAAAGCGGGCGCACCGGCCGGGTTGAAGTTGTAGGCCATGGAGGCGGTGAACAGCTGGTGGTCGGCCCACTGCGCCAGGATGCGGGCGGCACCCTTGTGCGCTGGCGGGTACAGCGCGGGCGCAGGCTGGCGGTGCTCCAGCACATCGCAGATGAGCGCGGTGTCGCAGTAGATGTCGGCGCCCACCTGCAGCACCGGGGTGCGGCGGTAGCCACCGGTGAGGGCCTGCAGGTCGGGCTTGGGCATGATGCTCGGGATCTGCACGGAGCGCCAGGCCAGGCCCTTGAAGCCCAGGATGAGCCGCACCTTCTCGGCAAATGGCGACATCGGGTAGTGGTGCAGGATCAGGTCAGACACGGGGTTTCCTTTCGGCAAAAACAAGTCCCAGCGTGGCGCGCATGTCGCGCACCTCGGCGCCCTGCAACGCACCCTTTTCACGCAGCAGCGCATGCAGGCGTGGCAGGTGGTAGTGCGGCACCGCCGGGTACAAATGGTGTTCCAGGTGGTAGTTCACATGGTGCGGGAACAGCGCCGCGCGGGCCAGCCAGTTGAGCAGCGAGCCATGGGTATTGTTGCTGCGCGCGGCGGTCAGGGGCGACGACAGATCGGTCACCGCGCCATGTTCGCAGATCGCGCGCAGCCGCAGGATGGGCTGCAGCACCGTCACCATGGGCAGCACCCACAGTACCGCATACACCAGCAAACCGGTAGTGCCACCGACGGCCAGCGCCAGCAGCGGCGCGGCCACATGGACGCCCACCACCCACCAGCGGTCGCGCCGGGCGGCGGCGCGCAGTTCGGGCGAGGTGTCGTTCAGCGGGCGGATTTCGCCGGGCGCGTCATCGTTGATGGCGGGCGAACCGAAGAAGTAGGCAAAGGTCTTCCAGGCGTTGAGGCCACAGATGTCTTCGGCCAGTTTCTTCCACAGGTAGGCCTTGCCACGCGGGTAGCCACCGTGGATGGCGGTGTCGGGGTCGAGCGCGGTGTAGAGGTTGTTGTGGTGCAGCCGGTGTGTCACGCGGTAGGTGCACATGGAAATGCCGCTCGTCATGCCGATGGCGCGGCCCACCAGGTCATTGGCGGTGCGGTTCGCAAACAGCCGGTAGTGCGCCGCCTCGTGCGCCAGGATGAAGAGTGCATGCTGGGCGGTGGCAATCACCACGATGCTGAGCAGCATCCACGGGCTGGGCCAGGTGAGCACGGCCAGCGCCACGGCCGCGGCCACCAGCAGCCCGGTCTGTGCAATGGCCAGCAGCGAGCGCGGCGTGGAGAGCCGGGTCAGCGGCGCCAGTTCCTGCGCGCTCAGGGTGCGGCGGGCTTCGGCATTGCGCGCGCCGACACGGGTATGCAGCGGGCGCAGGTCGTCACGAAAGTCCTCGCCCTGCGCAACGGCCGCCGGGCTGCCGGGGCCGGCAGCGCGGTGGGCGGTTTCAGTGGGGACGGATGGCATGGCGAGCCCTTTTCAGCGTGGCATGGCCCGCGCGAGGATGCTGTCGAAGTCGGTACTGGCCGGCAGCGTGCCAAAGGCATGGCCCCACTGCCCCGCCAGGCGCGAGGCACAGAATGCATCGGTCACGGTCGCCGGTGCGGTGCGCGCCAGCAATGCCGCCTGCACCGCCAGCGCCACATGCTGCGCCAGCAGGCGGGCCTCCGGCTCGGTGGCGAGTTGCTCCACCCGCAGCGGCAGGCTGGCAATGGCGTGGTCGAGCGCGGGGTGGGCGCCGTGGGCCGGCGCCAGTTCGTGTGCCAGCGCGGCGGCGCTGTCGGCCTTGCGCAGCGCGCGCAGCAGGTCGATCGCCATGATGTTGCCCGCGCCTTCCCAGATGGAATTGAGCGGCATTTCGCGATAGATGCGCGCCATGATGCCCTCGCCGCCCTCCTCTACATAGCCGTTGCCGCCCAGGCATTCCATGGCTTCCTGCGCAAAATGGCTGCCGCGCTTGCAGATCCAGAACTTGGCCACGGGCGTGAGCAGGCGTGCCATCAACTGCTCATGGGGATCGTCGGCACGGTCGAAGGCATGGGCCAGGCGCAGCGCGAGCGCGGTGGCGGCCTCGCTTTCCAGCGCCAGGTCGGCCAGCACATTGCGCATCAGTGGCTGGGTGATCAATGGCTTGCCGAAGGCGCTGCGCTGGGCCGTGTGGTCCAGCGCGAGCGACAGCGCCTGGCGCATCAGGCCGCTGGTGCCGAGCGCGCAGTCGAGCCGGGTCATAGTGCCCATTTCGAGGATTTGCGGAATGCCCCGGCCTTCGTCGCCCACCAGCCAGCCACTGGCGCCATGGAACTCGACCTCGGAGCTGGCATTCGCCTTGTTGCCCAGCTTGTCCTTCAGGCGCTGGATGCGGATGGCGTTGCGGCTGCCATCGGGCAACACACGCGGCAGGAACAGGCAGCTCAGGCCCGAGGTGGTTTGCGCCAGCACCAGGAAGGCGTCGCACATCGGCGCCGAGAAAAACCACTTGTGGCCGGTGACGGTGTAGCGCGCGCCCCAGCCGTCGCTGCCGGCTGCCTCGGCATGGGTGGTGTTGGCCCGCACATCGGAGCCGCCCTGCTTCTCGGTCATGCCCATGCCCATGGTGGCACCGGCCTTGGCGGCCAGGGGACGCAGCACCGGGTCGTACTGCCGGCTGGCCAGCAGCGGGCCCATCAGCCCGTGGATGGCGGTATTGGCACGCAGCGCGGGCGTGACCGCATAGCTCATGGAGATGGGGCACAGGATGGAGGGCTCCAGCTCGGTGAACAGCATGAAGCCGGCGGCGCGCAGCACGTGCGCGTCGTCGCCGCCGGCCCACGGGGTGCCGTGCAGCCCGGCCTGCACCGCCGCTGCCATCAAGGCGTGGTAGCTGGGGTGGAACTCCACCGTGTCGGTGCGGTGGCCCTGCCGGTCGTGGGTGTGGAGTACGGGTGTGTGCACATTGGCCAGCCGCGCGTGGGCCTGCATTTCCGCACTGCCCAGCCGCGCGCCAAGGGCGCGCAAGGTAGCCACATCGAGCGTGGGGGCGTTGAAGGCCAGTGCCGCCTGCAAGGCCTGGTT